>JBKJPO010000316.1:0-16312 GCA_046595095.1 Chitinophagaceae bacterium | reverse complement strand
TTTTTGTAAAAAAAAATCAAAATGAAAACAATTCTAACTTTCGGATTATTGATTGCAGCATTCACAGGCTTTGCCCAGATCAAACCAGCTGTGAGAGGTACAACTTATGGTGAGGGTGCTAAAGCAAAAGGTGCGATCAGCATTGCGATGCTGGAAGAAAAGCTTGCTTCAGGGGAAGCGTATAAAGGCAGGGTAAAAGGTATCGTACTTAATGTTTGTGAGAAAAAAGGTTGCTGGATGAAATTGAAACAGGAAAATGGCGAAGGTATAATGATTCGTTTCAAAGATTATAAATTTTTCATGCCTAAGGATATTGCCGGAAAGCAGGTAATTGTTGATGGTTCTGCAAAAATTACACTTACATCTGTGGATGATTTACAGCATTACGCTGAAGATGCAGGTAAGAGCAAAGAAGAAATTGCCAAGATCATCGCACCCAAAAAAGAAGTTGAATTCATTGCTAAAGGCGTACTTGTATTGTAAAGAGAAACCTTACCGATTTAATAAAAAACCCGCATTATGCGGGTTTTTTATTAAATCGTATTGCTCAATAGCCAGGTTCAAATGAGAATTTTACCAGATCCGTTGAAAAAAAATGAGCGGTACCTCCTTTTTTTATTGGAGAACCCGGGCTCAAATTATTGCTCATTATCATTTTATTATTCTTTTTCAGGAGGTTACTAAATTTGAAAATAAGGAAGTTCTATAAAAGCTTCAACTGGGGATTATTGAGTATTTTTATCCATAACAATTCTCTTTATGAAACAACTTACCGCCTTAATAATCTTGTTTGTATTTTCTATTTTATCATGCAGGGAACAGGGACAAAAAACCAAAACAATTTTTGTTACAGATACGACCAAGGTTACAGACACGGTGATATTCATCAGGGATTCATTGGCAGCACAAGCTTTTTCAGACAGTCTCCCCGGCGGATTTTACCAGGGGATGTTTCCCTGTACCGGGTGCGAGGGTATGCAGGAGATTATTTTCTTCAGTCCCGACAAAAAATTCAGGCTTGAGGAACAGCTCTGGGGTAAGCCGGCAAAACCAAAAAGATATGAAGGCACCTGGGAAAGGAAAGAAGGCCAGATCTGGATTTATTCAAATGGAAAAGCCTTTACAAAATTCAGTTTTGCCAGCGACAGCCTTGTTGCTACAGAGCGTGATGGCAGGAAGATCCCCCAAGCCGAGCTCAGCCGGTATGTCATGAAAAAAGCTTCGGCAGCATCTGATAATGTAGAATGGAAAAAGAAGGGTGCAGAAGGCATTGAATTTATGGCGATAGGCACAGAACCGTTCTGGAACCTGGAGATAGACCAGGAAAAATTTATTCTATTCCGGTTAGCTGATTGGAAAAAGCCATTGATCATCCCCATCGAATCGCCGGTTATTAAGAAAGACAGCACGGTGTATACGCTGAAAGCAGAAAACGGTTCGACACTACGGATAGCAATATATCCACAGTTTGGAAATGATGGGATGAGTGATTTTCTCTACGATCAAAAAGTGGAGGCGAGGTATATGGACCAGGTGTTTAGGGGAACGGGGTTATATCTGGATAAGTAAGAACAAAGAAAAAATATGAAATATGAAATATGAATTGTGAAATCTGGAAGATAATTTGCAATACAAAATTTTATAATTCATAATTCAAATAAACGCTTATGTTATGGCAAGGCAGGAAGGGCAGTTCAAATGTTGACGATCGCAGGGGACTTTCGGGTGGAGGGATTGCAGCGGGTGGAGGGATACTAGGATTAATATTTTTGGTTGCAAATTATTTTCTTGGCGGCGGTGATGGATCAGAGTTACCACAAATCCTGGAAGGGCAAGGCCAGCAACAGGTAGAGATGTCCCCCCAGGAGAAAGCAGCGGATGATAAGCGCGCGGAGTTTGTAAAAGTTGTGCTCCAGGATACAGAAGATGTGTGGAACACGCTTTTTCAACAGCAAGGAAAAGACTATCCGGAACCTACTCTTGTTCTTTTCCGTGGTGGAACCCAGTCGGGTTGTGGAAATGCGGTATCAGCTTCGGGGCCTTTTTACTGCCCTGCTGATCAGAAAGTGTATATCGACCTTAGTTTTTATCAAGACCTTGCATCCCGGTTTAAAGCTCCGGGAGAATTTGCTATGGCTTATGTGATTGCACACGAGGTAGGGCATCATATCCAAACCATAAACGGCACTTCTGAGAAAATGCAAAGGATGCGTGGGCAGGTAGACGAAGTTGAATACAACAAGCTTTCAGTAAAGATGGAATTGCAGGCCGATTTTCTGGCCGGTGTCTGGGCTCATCACGCGCAAAAAATGAAAAACATTCTTGTCCCCGAAGATATTGATGATGCACTGAATGCAGCAAATGCTATTGGAGATGATCGTCTTCAGAAAGAATCCCAGGGCAGGGTAACGCCGGATGCATTTACGCATGGTACATCAGCTCAAAGAATGTATTGGTTTAAACGTGGGTATGAGAGTGGGGATTTGGGACAGGGAGATACTTTTAGTGAATTATAATTTTGAACCCTAAGACTCAGTCAGGAGGCCGAAGAAAGCTTTTCCTTCCCCCTGTAAACCATCACCGCCCTAATCTCGCCATACTCAAATCCCTCGCCGAGTTTTTCTTTGTAAACTGAAGAAAAAATACCCGGCTCGGCATTTATAACTGCAAGGATCTTCCCGAGCTTTTCAACAGGAACCAAATCAGTTATATCAACTTCACCGGTGATTATAAATGCTGAAAGATGTTGCATTACTGTAGAAATAGTTATCATTCTCTGTTCTGCTATATCAGGAATTGATTTTCCTTCTTTGAAAAGTTGAAGGCTCAGTCGGCCGCTATCTCCTTTTATTGTCTTCTCTTTTGTAGGGATTGTTAGCCTGGAAATTATAGGTAAGCTTTTATCATCCTGTCTCAGCATTTCAAGCAAATCGGGAAGACTTTTAGAGGTATACAGGGCTTCTGCAACCTTCATGGTCCGGTTGATCAAATTCTTTTTTCTTTCAAACAAGAGTTGAAGATCAAGTAAGGAGTTTAAATATTTTTTTATCCTTGGTTGGGTTTTCGCAACTTTTAATTGTGCATCTAAAGGGGCAAGTAATTTCTCATTGATCTCTTTAATAAAAAAATTTCCTGCTGCTGCAGTACGGGTATTTAAATTCGCAAAATTATCATCTCCTGAATTTAAAAGCAGGGATTCCAGCTGGCGGCGAAATTTTGTGGCAATACCGGCCTGCTCTATAACGGTTTCCTGTAAACGAATTGACCTTGCAACAAGATCTGCCTTATTCAGCATCTGCCTGTGGGCATATGCTTCCAGGTGATTTTCCATAGTTTCCACAAGTTTCTCCCAGGTGAAACCCTGAACTATGGATTGATGAACATATTTACGTTGTTCAACTTCAAGAATATTATCAAGATCCTCCTCCGCAATTTCATTTTGTATGTACCTGAGCACCCGAAGATCGGTGGTGATACAACCTGGTTCTATCCGGGAGTACAATACAAGCCCATTGAGCCCTGTAAGCCTGCTTAGCGATACATATACCTGGCCCGCGGCAAAAGAAGAGCCTGCATCAATAATGGCTTTCTCAAATGTTAGTCCCTGGCTTTTATGAATTGTAATTGCCCAGGCCAGCCGAATGGGGTATTGAATAAAACTTCCCTGCTTGTCCTCTTCAATTTTGTCGCTTTCTTTATTGTAATTGTACTTTATATTTTCCCAGGTTTCCCGTTCAAGTTCAAGATCTGGATCTCCATTGGGAAAAGTAATGAAGATAGATTCGTTATTGATGGATTTGATCAGGCCGATCTTGCCGTTAAAGTAACGGCGATCCTCGCCAGTATCATTTTTAATAAACATGATCTGTGCCCCGGATTTTAAGAATAAAGTTTTTTCGGCCGGAAAAGAATTTTCATAGAAAGCTCCTTCAATCGTCGCTTCAAACGTAAATATCCTGCCAGGGAGCTGCTCAAGTTCACGCTGATTTATCCGGTCGGCTTTTTCATTATGCGAACTAAGTGTGATGTAGTTATCTCCTTTTTGCGGAATGAATCCTGGTCGGTAATACCGATGCAGGAATTCAAGGTCAGAAGAAGAGCATGTATTATTTCGCACATTATTTAAGAGGGCGATAAAATCATCATCTTTCTGCCTGTAAATTTTCTTTAGCTCGAGATACAAAGGTGGCATCGCTTTTAGAGCAAGGGCTTCAAAAAAGAAGGGGCTTGAATAATACTCTTTTATAAGATCCCACTCATTGTTTTTTACGACCGGGGGTAATTGAAACAGATCCCCGATTAGCACCAGTTGCAATCCACCAAAGGGGAGATCGGGTTTCTGACGCACATGTTTCAACACTGTATCAATAGCATCAAGAAGGTCGGCGCGTACCATCGATACTTCGTCAATTACAAGGAGCTCCAGTTCACGAATGAGTTTTATTTTTTCTTTATTAAGTCTCAGATTTTGGAGGAGGCTGAGCGGGTTATTCATTTCCCCATTGTAATTTCCCCATGCATTTTTAATGGTTGGTATAAAGGGACCGAAAGGCAATTGGAAAAAGGAATGTATCGTAACGCCACCGGCATTTATTGCAGCAACCCCGGTGGGTGCAACTATAGCCATTTTTCGATAGCCCAGGTCTTTTATGTATTTTAGAAAAGTTGTTTTGCCCGTACCCGCTTTGCCTGTAATAAACAAGCTCCTGTTTGTTTGTAAAACGAATGATACCGCTTTTTGAAAAATAGTATTTGTTGGATCCGGATGCACAATTCCCTGTTTTGACTGAGTAATTAATTACAGCAAGTTACCGTACAAAAATGATTTCCGTTTCCATACAGGCTTTTTACAATATTAGACAGTTAGGCTGGTAGATGAATGTGAAAAATAACTTTCACGGTAGATATTAATCTTGAAATATAACGTTGTAAAAAACAGGCACGATTAAGATCTATTATTTTATATTCCTTCCTGAAGATCCAGGTTTATCATTTTTCGCAGAAGGAGCAGGATTTTTCCTGGTATGATCGGGATGTTTTTCATTCTCTTCATTGTAACCGGCATCGGTTACCGAACCTTTTTTCTCACCATCCGTTTTACTTTTGTTATCATAAGTCGTTTTATCTTTTTTAGGCATAAACTTTTTTAATTAAACATACATTATTGTGCCAATAAGCCAGAAGCAGAGTTTTCATTTATGAAAATTATTGCTGAAGGGAAGATCGTCTTTTTATAGTACGTTTCCGTAAAGGATTTTACAAATAACTATCTTTAAATCATGCAAAAATATCTTTTCCTTCTTTTCCTTATTTCTACCGGCAATCTTGCAGCACAGACTATTGTGAATCGTGACCCGGCGATCATGCAAATGGTAAATGAGGTATCGCCCGATTCCTTACAATCCTACATAAAAAAAATGGTTTCATTTGGCACCAGAAATACGCTCAGTACACAGACTGATCCGTTACGTGGCATCGGCGCTGCAAGAACCTGGGTGCTCAATAAGTTTTTGAGTTTTGGGAAAAATGCAAAAGGCAGAATGTCGGCGATCATCGACACCACAACGCTACAGCCAGACGGCAAAAGAGTAGATACCAGTTTGTTATTGGGAAACGTAATAGCAACCTTAAAGGGAACAGATCCTAAGGATAAGCGGATTTTCCTTATCAGCGGGCACCTGAATAACATGCGTACTAATGTTATGGACAGGACGGGAGATGCGCCAGGAGCGAATGATGATGCAAGTGGTGTGGCGGCCTTACTTGAATGCGCCAGGATCATGTGCAAACGTGAATTTTCTGCCACAATTCTTTTTGTTGCCATGAGTGGTGAAGAACAAGGGCTGCTGGGTGCAAATTATCTTAGCGAAAAGTCGAAACGCGACAGCCTGGAAATTACTGCAGTACTGAATAACGATATTATGGGCAGCAACAACAGCAATGAAACAAATATTATCAACAACAGCCAGGTCCGGATTTTTAGCGAGGGCTTGCCGGCGTTTGAAACCGAAAAAACCGCAGCCGGAATTCGATCATTAGGCCTAGAAAATGATGGGAAAGCCAGGCAACTTGCGCGCTATGTGAAAGAGGTTGGCGAGAGATATGTCGATAACCTGGAAGTGGTGCTTATTTACAGAAACGATCGATTTCTGCGGGGCGGTGATCATACTCCCTTTGTTCAGCGTGGATACGCCGCAGTTAGAATCACTGAGATGAATGAAAATTATACCCGTCAGCACCAGGATGTACGCGTTGAAAATGGAATTCAATACGGTGATCTCGAAAGATTTATTGATTATGAATATTTGAGAAAAAATACAGCTCTTAACCTTTCAAATCTCGCTAATCTTGGGAAATCTCCAGCAGTACCTACAGATGTAAAAATTGATGTGAAGAAGCTGAGCAATACAAGCAGCCTAAACTGGAATGTTCCTTTGCATGGTAAATCTATTGGATATTATGTACTGGTTAGGGAAACTACGAGCTCAGTATGGCAGAAAAAATTTTTCACAAAAGAAACAAAAATCACAGTTCCGTTTTCAAAAGACAATTATTTCTTTGCAGTGCAATCTGTAAATGAAAGTGGGAATGAGAGTTTGCCAGTGGTTCCGGGGGTGGGAAGATAAGGGCTAGCATTAATTTGTGATCAATTCTTCCCGTTGCCATGGTTCGTGTCTTCATGAACCGAAATATTTTGCTGTTATGCTTCGTGAAGACAGGTAACTATATACGTGTTAGACCAAGAGAAAATAATTAGTTAGATTAGCAAATGTTTCTTGTTGTTGTACTATTTCTACTTGCTTTATATACAAGTATTTCTGCTGTAATTATTTACTTTATCCTATCTTTTGTATACAACCAAACAACGATAAAATTTTTAGAGAATAAAAGAACCAGAATTGTAATTGCTGTTTTAGTGTCAGCTCCAATAGCTTTATGGTTTCTCGTTGTGTATAGATCATAAAAAGTCTTTTACATCTACTTCCAAAGTATTTTAGAGGTATTGTTACATTTATTATTAATCTTTTAAGAGCCTTTTTTAGTTTTCCGAGAAATCCAAATGAAACTCGCCCTTGGAATAATTAATAATTTTTTAAATGTCTTGGTCTAACACGTATATAGTTACCTGAAGACACGAACCATGGCGACACGTTCGCTTCAATACTATATCAACAGACTCTAATGTACTGAAGGCGCAAGCTGTTTATACCCGTAAAATTGAGGTGTTAAATGCACCGAAGATTCTACCTGTTTGTCATGTTTATTCTTCCGATTCGGTTACCGCGGCATCTTCAGGAACGTCTTCGGTTTCTTCATCGGAAGTAGCTTTTTCTTCAGCTTTTTCTTCTATTGGAGTAAGGTTTTTAGTAAGGAGTTGAAACCGGGTGTTAAGGGAAATCTCATATTGGCCTCCTTTTAAGATAACCTTAGTGGCATCATCCTCAAGCATCACTCCTGCCAAGTTAACCGCAAGAGGCGAACTGCTGATGATGTTGCTTACACGGGCATTTGTAAACTGTATATTAAACTTATAGCCAGCTTTCCTACCGGTGCCAGCTCTTTCAAAGTCAACCCTGTTCAGATCAAGTACCTGGTCGCCACCAGCCGATCGTTTAAGTTGAATCCTGATGAATGGCAGGTATTTTTTCCAGATGTGATTATACATAAGAACTATTTAAAAGTTGGGGGTGCCTGATTTTTACCACAAAAATCAGACTATTTATGGTGTAAAGATGAAGAAATATTCATGGAATCAAGAATTAATAACCCCGCTGTTGCGCAAATACATAGATTTCACGAGAACTACCGGGTATTTTATTCTATACTCTCTTGAAAATAGCCGGTTCCAAAATTCTTTTGTGAAATGAATAAGGCGTTTTTTAAGGCAAAGCAACTCAATTGTTTCCAGGAACCAGCAATTTAATGAATAATCCGATTTTTACTGGCAAAGCTTTTGAGTGGTAGTTCTCAATCATTGGGCCCATGTCATTAACATCTGATCAAAAGCAGCAGGCGGAAGATTTTTTTATGCAATCTTCGTTTGCGACAAGAGGAGCGGTAATTACCGATCTTGACGGCACGGCTGTGCATGAATTTGAAGGTAAAACCATCATCCACAGATCTGTAGAAATAGGTCTTAAAAAAATGCAGGAGTTGGGGCGGCCAATTGTGATAAACACCTTGCGCTTCCCATTATCGGTTATCCGCACCTTTGGGATCGACTGGTACAGGATATCGGGAGCCGCCATACCGGTTATCTTACTCAATGGCAGCCAACTCGGTTATATCGAGCATTCCCAAAACGAAGGTTTTATTTTTAACCAGGTTGCCTCCACTACATTAGAAAGCAAAGAGCTCGAACAAGTACTTGAGGAAATAAAGCGCCTTCTTGATGATGATATCAGGGAGATTATATTGTTCTATTATCCCGAAGATTGGACAAGGGGGGAAATCATTTGGACACCGGATGAGAAGAAGATCACGGCGATACAGCAAAAATACCTGAGTGCCTCGCTTGTCATTTCGGGTTCTTTTGAGGAACTGAGAGAAACTCTGCTGGCTCACCCCATTTGCATGATCTTTACCCTGATAGAACAGCCCTCAGACAGTTTGATGGCTTACCAACACAGTCAGCGAAGTAATTTTATTACCCATAAAGGCGCTGACAAACTTAGTGGATCCAGGCAGATGTCTGAGATACTGGATTATGACCTCAAACATTCCATTGGTGCAGGAGATACGGTAATGGACAGTTTCCTGGATGGAGTTGGGCTATCTGTCCACATTGGGAATCCCGATTTACCATTTAATGGAATATCCCAGACCATGAAACTTCCAGCGTTCGTTGATTTCGGGGAATTTCTTTCTTTTTTTGCTTCCATGCAAAAAGCGGTGGTTAAGTGAACTCCGGTGCTTAAGCATTTCAGTGGCCAGTATTTTACCATTTTATACAATTCAAAATTTCGAAATCTTTTTTTTGAAGCTTCATAAATTTTTAGATTGGGATATCAAAAAACCTCAATTTAATTACAATAGCTTTTCTTTAGTACAGATTAAATAAGAAATGGCAGGGAAATTCTCTAATTTATTTAAGGGCTTTTTCAACAGCGAGAAAATAGCAGGATTATTACTTGTATTCTGTGCAATTATTTCACTTTTAATAGCGAACTCTTCATTTGGGTCAGACTACATACATTTCATTGAAAGTAAAATTGATTTATCCTTTGCAAATATCACCCTTGATTATTCCATTGAACATTGGGTGAATGATGGTTTAATGGCTATTTTTTTTTTAATGGTTGGCCTTGAAGTAGAGAGAGAATTATACGTTGGAGAATTAGCCGATTTTAAAAAAGCTGTTCTTCCATTGACTGCTGCGATTGGAGGCATTTGCATTCCTGCATTAATCCATTTTTTTTTAAACAAAGGAACAGCCACACAAGCAGGTTTCGCAATACCCATGGCAACAGACATCGCTTTTGCCCTGGGCATTTTAGCATTAGCAGGAAATAAAGTGCCAACTGCAGTAAAAGTTTTTTTAACGGCTCTTGCAATTATTGACGATATAGGAGCTATTGTGGTAATCGCTTTTTTTTATACAAAAACCATATTATTTACTTACCTGCTAGTCGCTCTGGGTATTTTACTTGGACTTTTTATTTTAAACAGGTTAAAAATTGCAAGATTGGTTTTCTATATCCTTCCTGGAATAATTATGTGGTATTGTTTTTTAAAATCAGGAGTTCACGCAACCATTGCCGGCGTATTGCTCGCATTCGTTATTCCTTTTGATAAAAAAAATGAGGAAAATGTTTCTTACAAACTCCAGCACTTCTTACATAAACCGGTAGCATTTATTATTGTTCCCATTTTCGCATTAGTTAATACAGCTATTATTATTCCTTCAAATATTCTTTCAGGTCTTTCAACACCAAATTCGTTAGGTATTATTTTTGGCCTTTTGTTAGGTAAATCGTTCGGGATCTTTTCATTCCCTCTAATCCTGGTAAAATTAGGTTTAGCCAAATTGCAGCATGGGATAAACTGGAAAAATCTCCTGGGTATTGGATGCCTTGGTGGCATTGGATTTACGATGTCTATGTTTATTACAAATCTTGCTTTTACGGATCCCGATTTAATAAGCAATTCCAAACTGAGCATATTAATTGCGTCTGCGATTGCTGCAATTATTGGGCTGATCGTTTTTCTTTCAAATCGATCTGGAGAAAGTGCGGACATTGATAGCGATTCATGAACTCAGCTTAATGAATAATAAATAATATATTTTGCCTAATACTTTTAATTATGAAATATACAAATTCACTTTTTCAAATCTTTTTTTTTCTGACCTTATGTTTGCTAAATCTGCCAATAACAGCCCAGCAAAAAAAACTGAAAGAAGAAATAATGAAAGAGGAAATGAAGAAAGAGATCAAACGTGAGGTGTTGAAAGGCAAGGAGATTACTCCACTCGATACTGCAGCTATTGAACGAATTATGGGGATCAAAGGAAAATCAAACAATGGTGAATACAAAGTAACCATTCCTCAAAACGATTTAAGTATCATGGTGGATGGTTTCAAAATTATTCCGCCCATGGGTTTGGGAACATGGATCGCGTTTACGCCTGCACCAAAAGGTGTGATGATAATGGGTGATATAATTGTTACGGAGAATGATTTGAAACCTGTGCAACAGGAAATAATTCGCCAGGGTTTAACGATCACTGCAATCCACAATCACTTTGTCAGAAATCATCCAAATATAATGTATATGCACCTCGGGGGTTCTGGACCTGTTGAACAAATGGCACAAAAAGCAAAAGCCATTCTGGATAAAGTAAAAGAAGTAAGAGGGATAGATCCGGCAAAAGGAACAGCTTCTTCTGAAACGGTTATGAATACATTGAACACTAAAAATCTGGATGACATTTTAGGTTATAAGGCGGAGATGAGTAAAGGTGTTTACAAATACACAATCGGCAGGCCGGATGTTAAGCTCGCCGAACATGGGGTACCTGTCACTTCTTTTTTGGGCTTCAATACCTGGGCTGCATTCCAGGGTTCACCAGAAAAGACTGCAGTGGCCGGCGACTTCACCATGCTCGAGGATGAAGTAGCTTTTGTAATTAAAGCTTTAATTGAAAATGACATTGAAGTAGTAGCCTTGCATAATCATATGGTGCATGAACAACCAAGAATTTTTTTCCTCCATTATTGGGGAATTGGAAATGCCGAAAAATTAGCCAGGGGTTTAAGAAGCGCTTTGAATCAGACAGGAAAAAAAGAAATTAAGAAAGAGATGAAGAAAGGCAATCATTGAAAGATTTATTTAGCCGGGGTTATAAATTAAACATTTTCTAAATTAGTTCAACAAGCCCTGCAACAATGCTACAAACATTGTTTTGTTTTTAACTCCTGCCTTCGCCTACCTTTGCATAGAATGAAAAAATGGATTGTTTTCATATTACTCCTGATAACTACAGCCGGAACATTTTATCCTTGTTGCCAGGCAGATGATTGCTGCGCTGTCCAGGTTCCTTCAAAAACTAATGATGCGAATCATGAAGAAGAAGGAACATGCTCTCCATTTTATGCATGCGCAACTTGTCCGGGATCAATTGAATTATCTAAATCAATCCAGTTGATCCATCCTGTAGAAGAACATCAAATGCATCATGAACGAATGAAAATGTATCACTTTCCTACTTTCCTGGCTTCATACTGGCAGCCACCCCGGTCTTGTTAACTTCAACTTTAATGATTGCCATAGTCGGGCAATGAAATTCATTTATTCACTATACATTTTACGAGATAGCCATGCGTCTATTTATTATATTATTATTATCAGCATCCAGCTTTTTAAGCCAGGCACAACAAACACTTAAAATAAAAGTAACAGGCGGAGAAGACAAAATGCCAATTTCAGCAAGCATTGTACTTAAGGGTACGACCAAGGGATATTTTACAGACACATTGGGCACCACAACAATTTCTTTTCCCGTAAATGGCAGTTATACATTACTTATATCAGCCGTAGGGCAGGAAGGGAAGGAAGAAAAAATTTCCATTCCATACAATAGCGATATATTGGAGATCGCGCTGGAAAGTAGTGAAGAGGAATTGGAAGAAGTGATAGTACAGTCAACACGTACCAGTAGAACTATTGCAAATGTACCCACGAGGGTGGAGACAATTGAACTGGAAGAGATTGACGAAAAGAATAATATGCGGCCGGCAAATGTTGCAATGATTTTGCACGAAAGTACCGGTATACAGGTTCAACAAACTTCTGCAACGTCAGGTAACGCCAGTATAAGGATACAAGGTCTTGATGGCAGGTATACACAGCTTTTAAAAGATGGCTTCGCCAACTTTGGCAACTTCTCAAGCGGATTGAGTGTGTTGGAGATACCACCATTAGATCTGAAACAGGTAGAAATTATTAAAGGACCAGCTTCGCCGTTATTTGGTGGTGGTGCCATAGCCGGGGTTATAAATTTTATTTCCAGGACTCCCAAATTGAAACCGGAATATAATTTTATTATTAATCAATCTAATATTGGTCAAAGTAATATTGGTGGCTTTGCTTCGCAAAAAGGAAAGAAAGTTGGTTTTACAATGTTGACATTATATAACAGGCAGAAAGCTTATGATGTAGACGATGATGAATTTACGGAAATTCCAAAATCCAATGAGTTTACGATTCATCCAAAATTGTTTCTCTATCCAAATGAAAAGACGACTATCACGATTGGCAATAGCTTTACAAATGGTGAGCGTACCGGCGGCGATATCCAGGTAATAAAAAATAATTCCGATGCTTCACATCAGTATTTTGAGAAAAATAAAACGCTTAGAAACATTAGCACTTTTGAATTCGATAAGAGAATCGGAGATAAAAAAAGATTTGTTGCAAAACAAAGTTTCAGTGTATTTGACCGATCAATAAATGTTCCTAATTACAAATTCTCCGGGGTAGATTACAATGCTTATTCAGACATTTCTTTTGTTACTAATGCCAACAAACATGTATTGGTGCTTGGTGCGAATTTTATTTATAATGATTTCAAAGAAAAAGGGAACACCAGCAACAGGGATAATACGAGTAGAACCGGTGGGCTCTATTCACAATATACCTGGGATGCCAACGAGAAGATAAAACTTGAAAGCGGCGTGAGAATTGATGTTGCTAATTACAGGAATAAAATTTATTCAAAAACCGAAGTATTTATTTTACCGAGAATCTCATTACTGGTGAAATATAGTTCTCAAATTTCCTCAAGAATTGGTGTGGGCATGGGATATAAAACACCTACACTTTTTACCGAGGAAACAGAAACAATTCAGTATCGGAATGTTGCGCAGTTAAACAATGTGAAATCAGAGAAGAGTTATGGCGGTACAGCGGATATAAATTTCAGAACGAATTTTAGCGAGGACCTTAACTTTTCTTTAAACCACATGTTCTTTTATACGCTGATTAATAAGCCACTTATACTTCAACCAGATTCATTGGGTATTAATAGTTTTATTAATGCGGCAAAGCCCATTCATAGCGCAGGATTTGAAACCAATGCAAAATTTATTTATAAAGAAAATTTCAAACTCTTTTTGGGTTACACTTTTACCGATGCCAGGGCAAAGTATTTAACAGGAAATCAATTTTTGCCATTAGTGCCAAAGCATAAATTAAACAGTGCATTGATCTACGAAAAGGAAGACGTTATAAAACTTGGTTTGGAAGGTTACTTTACCGGCAGACAATATTTAAGTGATGGAACAAAGACACCTGCTTTTTCAGAGTTGGGGTTTATGGCGGAAAAGATTTTTAAAGGATTCTCAGTTTATATAAATTTTGAAAATTTTACTGATACAAGGCAGGGCAGTTACAAGAATGTAGTGAATGGTTCGCATCTCAATCCAACGTTTGATGAGATCTGGACACATACAGAAGGCTTTGTAATGAATGGAGGGATAAAACTCAAATTATAATTTACCAGTTAGCATGTATTCAATCATTACAGGTAGCTTGATCATAAGTTTACTTCATGCTGTGATACCTAGTCATTGGTTGCCGGTGATTGCTATCGGGAGAAAAGAAGGATGGTCAACTGCAGAGGTTACAAGGGTGACTTTAATTTGCGCATTGGCCCATGGATTGAGTACAATTCTTATTGGGATTATTTTGAGCCTGGTAGGATCGCAACTCGAAAATAATCTTGCAAATTTCACAGGCATAATTGCACCAGTTATCCTGGTTTCAATCGGGTTGATATTTATTTATCGCCATCATAAGCATAAGCATTTTCACATTGATGACAACATAAAAAAAAATAAATCAAAGCCCGCAATTATCACAGCATTGGTAATTGCAATGTTTTTTTCGCCATGCATGGAAATTGAAGCTTACTTTTTATTAGCAGGGACAGAAGGGCTTTGGCTTGTATTATCAATTGCTTTCTTGTATTTGTCAATTACAACCGTGGGAATGTTGCTCTTAGTAAGATTTGCATATAAAAGTTTATTAAAAATGAATTGGCATTTCTTAGAACACAATGCAGGAATAATAACAGGCCCCACGTTAGTAGCAACCGGTATAATAACTTTTTTTATTAATTAATTATGGAATACGATCATGATACTAAAGATGAAGGTGCGCTGGGATCGGGCCTACAGGTAAAGATCTCGAAAGCAGAATCAGATATTGCGCATGCCGATGATGATGGACATGATCATGGTAATGACGAAGAAACTCATTCTACCTGGAAAGCACATTGGGAACTTATAGCTGCACTAATAATTCTTATAACATTATTGGTGCTGGAATATGCATTCGATATAGTACTGCCCAGGCCGGTAGCATTAGCGGTAAATAGTGTCGCATATCTTTTAGCTGGTTGGAAAGTATTACGGCTTGCTTTTCGAAAAAGTATTCGCGGTGATATTTTCAACGAATTTGTTTTGATGAGCGTAGCTACTATTGGTGCCTTTATTATTGGAGAATTTACTGAGGGTGTAGCAGTAATGATATTTTATGCTATTGGAGAATGGTTCCAGGATTCAGCAGTGTCAAGAGCTAAAGCAAGCATAAAAGCTCTTTTAGATATCAGGCCTGATGCTGTATCAGTGGTAAGAGAAGGGCAATCGTTGGTTGTTGATCCGTCGGATGTGCAAATAGGTGAAAGCATCCAGGTGAAGTCGGGAGAAAAAGTAGCACTGGATGGAGAATTGATTTCAGAAGCTGCATCTTTCAATACAGCAGCGCTCACAGGTGAGAGCAAACCAGATACAAAACATAAAGGCGAAGCGATCTACGCAGGAATGATAAACCTGAATACAGTTGCAGAAATAAAAGTAACTGCCTTATTCAAAGATAGCAAGCTAAGCAGGATCCTTGAAATGGTTCAGGACGCAACCGCAAGGAAATCACAGACTCAATTGTTTATATCAAAATTCGCAAAGATCTATACGCCAATAGTATTTTTCCTTGCACTGGCTGTTTGTTTGCTGCCATACTTTTTTGTAGATAATTACATTTTCAATGTCTGGTTTTACAGGGCATTGGTGTTTCTTGTTATCAGTTGTCCTTGCGCGTTAGTTGTATCGATTCCACTGGGTTATTTTGGAGGTATTGGTTTGGCATCAAGAAATGGAATTCTTTTTAAAGGCGGCAACTTCTTAGATGTGATGACCAAGGTCAATATTGTAGTAATGGATAAAACAGGAACGCTTACCAAGGGCGTTTTTAAAGTACAAAAAATAATTCCGGTTGATATTGATGAAAAGGAATTGATAAGTCTTACCGCTGCATTAGAGAAAAATTCTACACATCCCATCGCCAAAGCGGTTACAGATTATGCCGGTAAACTAAATGATATTAAAGTGGAAAATGTAAAGGAAATATCCGGGCATGGAATGAAGGGAATAGTAAATGGTAAAGAAGTGCTTGCAGGAAATGTAAAGCTCTTAAAGAAGTACAATATCAGCTATCCGGGAGAAATTGAAAAGATTGTTGATACCATTGTTGTGGTTGCGGTAGAAAATAAATATGCAGGCTACATCACCATAGCCGATGAAATAAAAGAAGATTCAGTGCAGGCAATTAAAGACATGCATGCTTTGAACATTAAAACTGTAATGCTTTCCGGAGACAAACAATCTGTTGTTGACCAGGTAGCAAAAGTCATGGGTATCGGTGAAGCATATGGCGATTTATTACCGGAAGGCAAAGTTGATAAAGTGCAGCAACTGAAAAATCAAGGAAGACATATTGCATTCGTTGGCGATGGAGTAAATGATGCACCTGTGGT
>JBKJPO010000265.1:0-5112 GCA_046595095.1 Chitinophagaceae bacterium | reverse complement strand
TGTTGAGCACCCATTTTATGATATCAAGGTCATGACATGATTTAGCAAGTATAATGGGAGTCGATTCTTTGGAATTATGCCAGTTACCACGCACATACGAATGTGCCATGTGTGTATGTTCAATCGGCTCAAAATGTTGTACGCTTATGATTTCTCCAACTGCACCTTTTGCAATTAATTCCTTCATCTTTACAAAATAGGGGGCATACCTTAAAACATGGCATACTGCTACTATGCGACCTGTTTTTTTTGACAGGGCCAGTATCTCCCGGCACTCCTTAGCTGTAGGTGCTATTGGTTTTTCAAGAAGAATATCATACCCCATGTTGAGTGCCTTCATGCATGGGCCATAATGTAACCTATCCGGAGTTGAAATGATAATGGCATCCGCAAATTTTGGCCGGTCAAAAACATGTTCCCAGGTAGTGAACCGGTTTTGATCGGGAATTTTATGTGTTTTCGCATACTTATCATTCCTGAATTTTATAGGCTCAGCAACGCCTACTATTTTCATTTCATTGGGAAATTGAGCTGCAAAATTTCCATAGACCGTACCGCGGTTTCCCGCGCCTAAGGTAATAGCCGTTACAGGTTTACCAAAAGGCTGGTGAAGCGGATTGGGTGGAATGGCATACTCAAAAGAATCATCCCCGAGCCGGGCAAGTACTTTGGTAGAGATAAGTGTACCACCAATGCTGATACCAAATGCTTTCAAAAGTTTTCTTCTGTTCATATCTTTAGTGTTGAATAGTTTTTCCATTTTTCAAAACCAATGGGAAGTATTTTCTGTGGATTGCCTTCGCTTTCATTACCGGATCGCCTTTTGGATTGGTTTGATACAGCTCTGTTCCATTAACCCATTGCCACTCCCAGTTCTTCAATTGCTCTTCAATCCGGTTCATATCAGGTTGTTGTTTTTTATCCATCGCTGATAAAATAAATGTAAAGTATTGCTCCCAGCGTTTTTTATAAAAACCATTTAAAAGTCCGGCCCATTGCTTGCATGCGTATTCATGGAGACGGCTATCCTTATCGCCCCATAATGTGATTAGGTTTCGGGCATTCTTTTCGTAAAGCTTTTTTTCTTTTTCATTAGTCCCCCATTTTTTTGCAGCTTCTAACCAGTTGCCTAATAAAAAATCTTTTCTTGTAGATAACAGGTCATCCATATCCGTTACCAGGTCTATAAACATAGCGCTGTTTTTTTTGAAAGCCGGTATGTCTTTATTTTTAAAATCTTCTGCTATTTGCTGTTGTATATCCAATGCATAATTTGCCAGTACCTGGCGGGTAACATCTACCAGGTCAAATTTGTATCCCTCACTCCTATGTAAATTATCTGCAGCCATCAAATGATCCCATGCTTTTACCAACTCCATCGGATCATAATGAATAGTAGTGTTAGAAGTACCTCCTGGATTTTTTTTGAGTGTAGGCCTTGCCGTTATTATGGATTCTCCACCTCCGTTTGTTACGCTATCCGCGTACACGGAATGTCTTAAGATCTTCCATGCTTTCTCTGCTTCAATATTTTTTTTACCATAACGGCGGAATGCATAAATGTTTAACCATTCATCCAAATCCACTGCTGTTTTCCTCCATACATGTTCCAACATCAATTCATACATTACCGGATTTTGTTCTATCCCCTCCATGGTAAGACCAATGCCCATCATCTTTCCCGACCCGGGATGGTGAAGCGCTGCCGATGGGGCAGAAGCTACATTACTCATCAAACCCGAGAGATTGATATTGCCACCGAAATTGTGCAACATATTCCAGATCCATGGTTTGCCATAGTAAGCTTCTGTTTTATTCCACACGGGGTGTCTTTCGCTCCATAGATCCAGTACGATCATGCGGTCATTTGGAACAGCATTTAAAAGTGCTTTAATCTGCGTGGTTTTCCAAAACTTAGCGCCATGATGAAACAGCCATCCCTGCATAATCCAGGTTGCCTCAGGATCTGCCGATGCCATTGATTGAAATACTTTTTTGCTTACATCATTCAGGTAAACAGAATCATCTGTTGGTGGAGTATTTTCATTAAATGTATCTGCGGTATAGAGATGATCCGTTCCAAAAGTTTTTATTTCTTCTTCAATAAAGCGTTTCCCAATTTCGGTAAACATCTGTTCATTGGGATCAAGAATATATACAGGGGGAAAACCAACCCAACTTGTTTTTTTTAATTTTGCCTTTGGAAATTTTACTTTAAACGATGGAGGCACATGCCCCGTAAATGCTGGCAGAATGGGCGTCATACCCAATGATCTCTCTCTTTTCAAAAACTTTTTTTGCAATTCTTCATGACCCTGCATCCAGCTTTGAGGCAATGGTCCTCCCCATGCATCAAGGTTGCCCATCCAGAACCAGTTAAAATAGGCAGGCCCGCTAAAAAATCCTTCCAGGTCTTTATCAGTAAATCCAAGTTTTTTATAGACCCTGCTCCATACAGAATTCTGACCGGTGATGGCGAGAGGCATATTAATTCCATTGAGTGCCATCCAGTCTATTTCTTTTTGCCACCGTTCCCAATCCCACCAACTCATCGTATAATTAAATGTGCAATAGTTAAGGTAGTACCTGTGTTTATAAGGTGTTGTTATCCGCACCTTATCGTTCAATTGAGGAAGAGGATTTGGAAGATTAAGATTGCTGCCGTTCCATGTGAGCTGGCAGTTGGCAAAGTTTTTTAAATAGTAAAGTAAAGCGCTGGCAATGGAGACTCCGTTGTTGCCACTCAATAAAATCTTTCCATCTTTACTTTCAATTTCAAAAACATCATTTAATCCTTCTTTGGGAATGAACCTGGCAGTAAAATTATCCGCGTGTTTGGGAAGTATACGTTTAATCAGATCAATAGCAGCTTGTTCGTTTTCCACTCTAAATGCTTGCTGCTTATCACGGGCATTAGTAGATAGAAAAGAATAAAACACCAGAAAAAATACAAGAATGCGTTTCAATTAAATTGTGATTTACTTAAATGAATGATCCATATTTTACTTTATCTGGATCACGGAAAATACGGGTAAATGATCAGAAGCAATCTTTGCATCTATAACCCTGTGCTCAAGTACTGTGAATTTAGAAGATGGAGCATAAGCAATATAATCAATGGTTTTATTGGCATTTGTTGCTGGTACTGTAAAACCGCAACCTGTAAAACATGTTCTTGTAAAATAAGCATCCAGGGCATTTATTATCCGGGTTCCGGGAACCGCATTTAAATCGCCCGCAACAATTACAGGAAGTGGTTCAACCCTTAATATATCAACAATCCTATTGATTTGTAAAAACCGGTTACTGTCGCTAGCCTGGGCATCGAGGTGGGTGCTCGCAAATACAAGTTTTTTCCCATTTCCCATTGTTATAACGGCAGTGGCCAGCACCCTGGGCTCACCACCTGTTCCGGCTGCTGTGGGCAATGAATTATTAGCCATGCCCGACATAGGAAATTTTGATAAAATCGCAACACCATATTCGCCTCCTGAAAAATCGATCGTTTTAGCAAAATAGGCATTCATCCCGGTGAGACGCCCCAGTTCCAATGCCTGGTGTAAGGTAACACCGGACCGGTTTGTATACACATCCACTTCCTGAACAGCCACCAGGTGCGGGTTTTGGGCCTTAATGATATTGGCAATTCCATTTATATCAATAATTGTTGTAGAAGCCGGTGGATTCGCATGATGAATATTGTATGCCATCACGCGAAGGTTTGATGTTGTATCAACAGTAGGAATTACCGGTGGAGTAACAGGATCCGGAGATTTTTTTGAACAGCTGCTACCAACAAAAACAATCCAGGAAATTATTACCAGTTTTAAATATCTCATGTTCTCATTTTTTACCCAACTATTTCAAAGGATTATTTCACACTCAATTTAACCTTGACCGGCAGATGATCAGATGCATATTTCTCGTCAATTACTTTATGTTCAGTCACAGTAAATTTCTCAGCTGGTGCAAAAGCAACATAGTCAATCGTATTCCTGGGATTTACTACCGGAACCGTGTGTGCGCAATCAACAATGCAACTTCTTTTAAAAAATTGATCCAATCGATTTATGATACGTGTAGAAGGATAGGCATTAAGATCTCCGGCAATTACTACAGGTCTTTTTTCCTGTTGAAAGAAATCCGTTATTTTATTTATCTGTAAGAAACGGTTGGTATCACCTTTTAGCGCATCAAGATGTGTGGAAGCAAATACGATCTTTTTCCCACCGGGCAGCTGAACAACAGCACTGGCAAGCGTTCTACGCTCTCCATTTGTTTCAGCTTCTGTTGGAAGTTGAGTGTTCTTCATCTCCTCCAGGGGAAACTTCGAAAGAATAGCCACTCCATATTCGCCACCTTCATAATCGATTGCTTTCGCAAAAAAATAATGTGGCATACCAGATAACCTGGCCAGTTCCGCCGCTTGGTTTGATGTCTTTCCCGAGCGGATCGTATTTACATCAACTTCCTGTAATGCTACCAGGTCCGGGGTATGATCCCTTATTACTTTAGCTATCGCTTCCAGGTCAATAATACCGGGTTTAGATGGCGGGTTAGCGTGGTGAATGTTGTAACACAGAATCTGTAATTCGGGTGTTTGATTACCGGAATTATAACCTGTGGAAGAACCGCCCTGCACATTCTTTTGTGCACAGCCATTCACCATAAATATCAACCAACATATGACAACCAATTTATAATTTCTCATCTAAAACTTATTATTTTATTATTGCCATCCAATGTTTTGTCCCAGGTTTGGATTACGTTGAAACTGTGTTAATGAAATAGGCCACAAATAATTCTTAGGATCTGTAAAAACTCTTCCCGAATAAGCTATTATATATCCCTGGGCATCTGCAGGCAAATTAGCCACATCAGATGCTCTGAAAGCCAGTGATTTTTTCATGCCTTTTACATCTTGTGCGAGAAGGCTTCCCTGTTTCCAACGCATGATGTCGAAATAACGTTGTCCCTCTAATGCCAGTTCAACACGGCGCTCTCTTCTAACTTCAGTTTTGAGATTCATTCCCGCAGCTGCGAGTTCTGTTAGCATCATATCTCTCATGCCTACACGCTGACGCAGCCTGTTGATCGTTAAATCAATAATTG
>JBKJPO010000054.1:0-9426 GCA_046595095.1 Chitinophagaceae bacterium | reverse complement strand
GCCTGAAAGTGGAGAAACAAAATAAGCACTCCAGCAGAGCTGCACTAATAATCAAATTCATGGGGTTTATTGGTTTCATAATGTTCATCATACTTTACGAAAATGTACAGATACAGAACCCTGCTGATCCGCATGAGCCAGGGTTGTAAAATGATGAGTAAAATTGAATTCATTAATAACCAGTAAAATACCCTGTTGTCATATGCTGATACTCCAAAAGATAAAAGCCATCCTATAAAAGTAAGGGCAGAAATAATTATAGTTAGTCCATAGCTCACATATCCTGTACCATACCAGAAACCAATCTCAAGCTTGAACCTCTGGTGGCATTCAGGACATTGCTCATGCATATTTAAAATATGGCTTGGCAGCAAATTCCTGTAAGCATTTGATGTTTTGAACATGTCGCCACGCCTGCACCTTGGACACCGCATACTGAGCAGGCTCCATAGATAATTTGGTTCTGGTTTGTACTGTTCATCCATCAAGCAAAATGTTTGTTACAATTATCTAAACTGAATGAGCTTCCGCAATTTTTACGCCAGCACATCCTGTTTCTTCCTTTCCCCTATCTGCTGACGCCACATGGCATAGTACAAACCTTTCTCATTTACCAGGCTACTATGCGTTCCCATTTCGGCTACTTCACCTCTTTCCAAAACATAGATACGGTCTGCATGCATTATCGTACTCAGCCGGTGTGCAATTAATATGGTGATCTGTTCGCGTTGTGATGATACATCAATGATGGTGTTGGTGATCTCTTCTTCAGTTAGTGAATCCAGTGAAGATGTAGCCTCATCGAAAATCAACAAATGAGGGTGACGCAGTAATGCCCTTGCAATGGAAAGCCTTTGTTTTTCTCCTCCGGAAATTTTAATTCCACCTTCTCCGATCAGTGTATCTATTCCATTATCAGCCCTGGCCAAAAGGTTATTGCACGAAGCTTTTTGCAAAACAGAAAGTATGTCTTCATCAGTTGCTTCCGGATTTACAAAGAGCAGGTTTTCTTTTATAGTTCCTGCAAAGAGTTGTGTATCCTGGGTTACGAATCCTATCTGTGTACGTAAAGTATCAAAATCAATGTCCTTACCATCTATGCCATTAAAAAGTATACTACCTTCTTCCGGTCGGTAAAGTCCTACCAGCAATTTAACTAAGGTCGTTTTGCCTGAACCTGATGGACCTACAAAGGCTACTGTTTCCCCGGTTTTTGCTTTGAAGCTTATGTTGGCTAATGCAGGTTGTTTAGCCGTCAGGTGTTTGAACCGGACTTTGTTGAATTCAAGCGTTTCAATATTGCCAAGAGCAATGGGATGCGCGGGTTTTGCTTCCGGGGGTTTCACCATGATGTTGTGAAAATTCTGCAATGATGCTTCAGCTTCGCGGTAAGTGATGATGATGTTTCCTATTTCCTGTAAAGGACCAAAAATAAAAAAAGAATAAAATGTAAGTGTCATCACCTGGCCTGGTGTAATGATGCTTCTGAACACCAGGAAGAGCAGCATGAACATGATGACCTGCCGAAGCAGGTTTACAAAAGTGCCCTGGATAAAACTAAGTGTACGTATGCTTTTTACCTTTTTTAATTCCAGCCCCAGAATTTTGTATGTATTAGTGTTCAGGCGTTTTACTTCCTGTTCTGTTAGACCAAGACTTTTTACCAGCTCTATATTTCTTAAAGATTCAGTTGTAGATCCGGCGAGTGATGTTGTTTCTTTTACAATGTTTTTTTGGATATACTTTATTTTCTTACTAAGGATGCTGGTAAGAAAAGCCAATAAAAAAATACCACAGAGATACACGGGCATTATGGACCAATGCAATGAAAATGAATAAATCGTTACGAAAATAATTCCAACCAGGAGACCGAAGATTACGTTGATAAAGGATAGAATAAATCTTTCCGTATCTGTTCTTACTTTTTGCAGGATGGATAATGTTTCACCGCTGCGTTGATCCTCGAAATCCTGGTAAGGCAACTTCATGGATTTCTTCAATCCTTCGGTGAATAATTTTGCCCCGAATTTTTGCACAATTACACTACCAAAATAATCCTGGAATGCTTTGGCGATCCTCGATACCATGGCAACTCCGATCAGCATTCCCAGGTAACCGATAACGCCCCAGATAAAAGCGGATTCGGTGCGTGTTCCCGTAGCTTCAAACTTTTTTGTTTCTTCGCTGAAATATCCTGTTTGGGTTGGATGTGTCACAAAATTATCAAAGAGCTTTCCAAATAATAATGGGTCGAGCAGGGAAAAGACCTGGTTAATGGCAGCAAGCAAGAGAGCTAATGCAATTAGCCATTTATATGGTGTGAGGTAGGAGAGAAGTAATTTCATATGGAATAAATGTTGGCAAATTTAGTCTCTTTGTAATTAGAATTAAAAAGGGATATAAGTAAGCAACTTGCCATTTAAAACTAAATTCGCAGCTAATTGTTGAAGAATGAATAAAGTTTTGGTCGATCTGCACAGAATTGGAAAGAACCCATACAATGGATTATACACTTACTGTTACCAGCTTGGTAAGAGTTTAATAAAGATGGATACTTCCGGGCTTGATCTATTCTATTATCTCCCGGAGAAAAAATTTGGCATTTTCGGGGATGATGTAAAATATTACAACCAGAAAAGTATTGATAAATTTTATAAATTTAATACAAGCCAATTCGATCTCTGGCATTCTACAACCACGGTCTCCAGGTACAAACCTTTCAACGATAAAACCAAATTTATTTTTACTATTCATGACCTGAATTTTACGATTGAAGATCCAGGAAACACAAGCAGGAACAAACGCTTGCTTAAGGATATTCAATCTTTAGTAAATCGTGCTGACCATCTCATTACAATTTCCCAATTTGCCAAACAGCAGGCCTCAAATTTATTGGACCTGGGAAATAAACCCCTTTCTGTTATCTACCCAGGGTGCAGTCTTGTTACGGATAATGTACAACCCATATCCCCGGTTTACACGCCTTTAAAGCCATTTTTGTTTGCCATAGGCCTGATCGAGCCCAGGAAAAATTTTCATACCCTCATCCCACTGTTGGAAAATAATGATTACGATCTAATAATTGCCGGTATGGATACTCATGAGTATAAACAGGTAATTATCAATAGTACGAATCAACTCAACATGCAAAACAGGGTAAAGCTGGTCGGCCCGATTTCGGAAGGAGAGAAGAACTGGTACTATAAGAACTGCGAGGCATTTATGTTCCCTTCTTATGCTGAAGGCTTTGGATTGCCTGTAGTAGAAGCCATGTTTTATGGTAAACCGGTATTCACTTCACGGGAAACAAGCCTGCCAGAAATTGCCGGAGACGCGGCATATTATTTTGATTCATTTGATCCGAATGTGATGAAGAAGAATTTTGAAGAAGGAATGCATCATTATGAGGAGTACCTGCCTATTGAAAAGATTAAAGCCAGGGCAATGCTTTTTACTTATGATAATACAGCGGCAAAATGCATTGAGATTTATCGCGCACTCTTATCATAATTTCTTCTCCCTGTAGTACACCGGGTGAAAGTAGGGATTTGCTATACATCAAAACCTGGTTTAACTCACACCACTCCCATCATCAATTTTATTTTCCCCATGTATAAAATGCAGCTTACCTTTTTTATCTTCGGCCATTAATATCATCCCATTGCTTTCAATACCGCGCATCTTACGCGGTGCAAGATTTGCCACCACTGTCACTTGTTTGCCGATAATATCTTCCGGTTTAAAATGCAAGGCAATTCCTGAAACGATTGTCCTTTTCTCAAAGCCAAGGTCTACTTCAAGTTTCAACAGTTTATCAGCTTTTTCTACTTTCTCTGCGTTGATGATGGTCCCAATTTTAAAATCCAGCTTCGCGAAATCATCATACTGTATTTCAGGCTTCACTGATGCTGCTTCAGCGGCCGGAATGTTTTCTTCTGTCATATTTTTTTGTATTGTGCCAGGGTCAACATTTTTTACCTGGCCTGATCTTAATTTTTCCACTTGTTTTGCAATCTCTTCATCTTCTATCTTTCGGAATAATAATTCCGGTGGCCTGAGACTGTATCCCACACTCAGCAATTTCATTGTGCCTGCATTTTTCCAATCGAGCATTTTTTCTACAACCTTCATCATATAGCACATTTTTCTTGCGGTAAATGGTAGAAATGGATTGATAAGCACCGCAAGGTTAGCTGTGAGCTGGAGACAGATGTGCAGGCAATTATCGATAAGGGCCTGTTTGCGTTCTCCATCTTCTGCCATGTTCTTTGCGAGTATCCATGGCTGTTTGTCCTGCATATATTTGTTTCCTTTCCTTGCAAGTTCAAGCACTTCAAATAATGCATCGCGGAATTTATAGTTCTCCAGGTTCCGCTCAACTTTCTCTTTTGCGGCAGCAATGTCGCTGATCATTTGTTCATCCTCTTTGTCTGCAAGCGATGTATGAAGCGCCGGCACTTTTCCTTTTGTAAGTTTGTGCATGAGTACGAAGGCTCTGTTAACAAAATTTCCGAAGACTGCTACCAGTTCACCATTCGTACGATCTTGGAAATCTTTCCAGGTAAAATCATTATCCTTTGTCTCCGGAGCATTCGCACAAAGTACATATCGCATTGTATCCTGCTGATCAGGAAAATCTTTTAAATATTCATGAACCCACACTGCCCAGTTACGACTTGTTGAAACTTTATCACCTTCGATATTCAGGAATTCATTTGCAGGTACATTATCAGGCACGACATATTCACCATGTGCTTTCAACATCGCCGGGAAAATTATACAATGAAATACAATATTATCTTTGCCAATAAAATGCACAAGTTTCGTGTCTTTTTTCTTCCAGTAATCTTCCCAATCTGCTGTAAGTTCTTTTGTTGCTGAAATGTATCCTATTGGAGCGTCAAACCATACATACAAAACTTTTCCTTCGGCGCCTTCAAGAGGAACTTTCACTCCCCAGTTGCTGTCACGCGTCATTGCGCGGCTTTGCAAACCACTGTCGAGCCAGCTCTTGCATTGTCCATAAACATTATTCTTCCAATCTTTGTGCTCTTCAAGTATCCATTGCTTAAGCCATGGCTCATATTTATTTAAGGGAAAATACCAATGCTTTGTTTTCTTCTTTACCAGGGGCGCATCACTTAAAGTACTTCGGGGTTCAATAAGTTGTTCAGGGCTTAATGATGATCCACATCTTTCGCATTGATCGCCATATGCGTCCGGGTTTCCACATACGGGGCAAGTACCTGTAATGTAACGGTCTGCAAGAAAGGTTTGCTTCTCTTCATCAAAATATTGCTCAGTTTCTTTTTCTTCAAAGAGATTTTTATCATAGAGATTCCTGAAAAATGCTGCTGCAGTTTCGTGGTGAACAGGATTTGAAGTGCGGGAATAGATGTCAAAAGAAATTCCCATCGAGGCAAAACTTTCCTTGATGATGTTGTGGTATTTATCCACTATAGCCTGGGGACTTGTCTCTTCCTTCATTGCACGAATGGTAATCGGCACGCCGTGCTCATCACTGCCTCCAATAAATTTTATGTCTCTTTTTTGTGCACGCTGGTAACGTACATATATATCCGCAGGCAAATAACATCCTGCCAGGTGACCAATATGTACCGGTCCATTTGCATAGGGTAGTGCGGCAGTAACCAGGTATCTCTTAAAATCGCTCATGTAATTTTTTGTGATAATCAATATGCCAGCCTGAAGCCTTGTAGTGGCTTGCGTAAAATACGGGGATATTAGGTTCTCGTATTCATGGCGACTAACAGGGGCAAAAATACCTTAATCATACCCAACCCCCAAATGCAGCAATTTTAAAATAACTTTAGCGCATGAATCGCAAAGACTTTATAG
Organism: Chitinophagaceae bacterium; assembly: GCA_046595095.1. Lineage (GTDB taxonomy): Bacteria > Bacteroidota > Bacteroidia > Chitinophagales > Chitinophagaceae > Ginsengibacter. The sequence goes on along the minus strand of JBKJPO010000054.1, from coordinate 3,567 downwards.
CTATCACTTTACCCCTGGGCCCGATGCTCACTGCTATTGGGCAAACCGGGGAAAGCACAGCAAAGTCAAGCCACAAAATTCCAGCTTATCTTCGTAACGGAGATACTGTAGGCATTACTTCTCCCGCTGGATTCATAACCAGGGAGGACATTTTACCAGCAAAATTGAAACTGGAAGATTGGGGATTCAAAGTTAAGATTGGAGATTCTATTGGCAAACGTGATTTTACTTTTGGTGGCAGCGATGTGGAACGGGCAGCCGACTTGCAGGCCATGATGGATGACGAAAAGATTAAAGCGATCCTGTTTGCCCGCGGTGGTTATGGCGGCGTGCGCATAATTGATAAATTGAATTTCAATAAATTTGCGAGGCATCCGAAATGGCTGATAGGTTTCAGTGATGCCACTTTATTTCATTCGCATCTTCATGCAAATTTTGGAATTCCCAGTCTACATTCAAAAATGTGCAACAGCTTTCCTAAAGACTGGAGTAAGGCAGAGCCTATCCAGGTAGAAACGATTAACTCTATAGATCAATGCTTGCGCGGCCAAAGAATGGAATACCATGCACCAGTTAATTTAAATAACAGGAATGGTAAAGCTGAAGCCATATTAATTGGAGGTAACCTTTCTATTCTTGAAAATATGGCAGGAAGCAAATCCGATATTAGCACAAGTGGTAAAATTCTTTTCCTGGAAGAAGTAGATGAATATTTATACAGTGTTGACCGGATGCTATGGAACCTTGCACGTAGTGGGAAATTCAGAAAATTGAAAGGATTGATCGTAGGTGGTTTCAACAGGCTTAAACCGGATTTACCCGGGGAAGAGTTTGGGATAAGCCTAACCGATATGATACTGGAAAAGGTTGCCCCATACAACTATCCGGTTTGTTTTGATTTTCCCGTTGGACATCAGAAAAACAACTTTGCTTTGAAATGTGGCATGATGCATAGTCTTGTAGTTAATGAAGAAGGGGCTAAGCTGGAAACCGGCCAGGTATAACATTTTCCATTGAACATTAAAAACTAAATTTTATATATTTTGAGAAAAATACCTCCATATCTCGATAAAGGAGATTGTATCGGAATCGTTTGCCCTGCTGGTTTTATGGATTTTGAAAAAGCTAAAACAGCCATTGAAACTTTACGGGAATGGGGATTTATTGTGAAACCCGGTCAGACGATTCTTAGTGATTCTAATAATTATTTTTCTGGTTCAGATCAGCAAAGACTGAAGGATATGCAGGAAATGATTGATGACCCGGAGGTTAGCGCCATTTTTTGTGGAAGAGGCGGTTATGGGACAGTAAGAATAATCGATCAGCTAGATTTTGTAAATCTCAAAAAAAATCCAAAATGGATAATTGGTTATAGTGACATAACGGTATTGCATAGCCATTTATATGCTAAATATAAAATCGCTTCATTGCATGCACCGATGGCCGCTGCATTCAATGAAGATGAACATAGGAACAAATACGTACAAAGCTTACGTTATGCATTATTAGGAAGAGAGACTTATTATGATTGTGCCCCGCATCCATTCAATGTCGAAGGGAAAGCGGAAGGAGACCTGGTGGGTGGCAATTTATCCCTCATTGTAAATTTGATTGGGACAGAATCCGAATTACCCACAAAGGGAAGGATCTTATTTATTGAAGATATCGGTGAATATATTTACAGCATCGACAGGATGCTGCACCAGCTTAAGCGTGCAGGCAAACTTGATAAATTAGCCGGTCTTATTGTGGGTGGTTTCACTGATGTAAAAGATACACCATTACCATTTGGTCAAACAGTTGAAGAAGTAATTAGGGATATATTTATTGAATATGATTATCCAAAATGCTTTGGCTTTCCGGTAAGCCATGAAAGAGAGAATTATGCTTTAAAAATCGGCATACCCCATGAGCTCATAGTAAAGGAAGAAGGAACTGTGTTGAGAGAAGCATAAGAAAGAATGGAGGTCACCTTTAGTAACCTCCAAGCTTCTAATTTTTTTTTATTCACAGCATTAGTGCTAATCTTTTATCAGCAGATAGTAGAAGGCCTGTTTAATTAAACTTAATTTGGTTATTCTTTATTAAGCTTCACAGTTTTGATCCTATCGGCCTGAACAAATCTTAGGGCATAAACACCCGCAGGCATTTTACTCATGTCTACCTGGATCACCTGGCTGTTTACATTATTTACATATTCTATCGATTGCACCTGTTTTCCCAAAGCATCAATCAAAGTAAGGGTAAACTTGCCATTATCGAGTCCATTCAATACTACCTGCATCACCTCTTCCACCGGGTTGGGTGCTATCCTAATTTCAAATAAATTATCTGCAGTTATCTTCGCACGCTCAATTGCAGAAAAGTTTGCACGACTATCTTTATCCACCAGTCTAAGCCGGTAATAATAATCAACTCCCTTTCTTACACTGCGATCTGTAAGTGTATAATTTTTTTGGGTGCTGCTATTGCCCGCGGCCTCCAGGTAACCAATTTTCTGGAATATCCCATTACTGTTTTCACTTCTTAATAATTCGAAACCTTTGCTGTTAACCTCTGATGCCGTGGACCAATCCAGCCTGATGTTGTCTTTTCCTGCGAGAGTTGTAAACTTAAGAAGAGTAACCGGCAATGGGCCAGGTGTGATTGTAAAATCAACATTGCTGATATCGAAGAAATAATTATCAGCTGCAGCGACCATGATTCTTGTAGTACCACTTATTATGTTTGGTATTATAACAACTTCAGAGCCGTCATTAGGCGTATTCATGAGTAAAGTATCAGGATATGTCAATCCTCCATTCCGGCTCATAAATATATTTACCAGCTGGCAGTTACTCGATGGCGATGGAAGATTGGATCCTGCTACGTTCCAGGTAATATTTTCACTACTTCCCCCAACTATAATTACAGCAGTATTTGGTGAAGTCACTATAAATGGTCCATCTGGCCCAACTGATACAATAAAGTCGGCAGCGTTTGAACAACCTTCCCCTCCGGTTGAAACTCCTCCTCCATTTGCACGGTTATCGCGTACGGTTAAACGAAAATACATATCCCGCACAATTGGGGACAAAGTTTCTCCTTTTAGCCCACCCATCTGGGATGGTGGATTGGTGGGATATCCAGCCAGGATAACACTGATGTCGGGGAACATGCGAACCGGGCTGATCTTCGGCGGCCTTGACCTGAAAAGCGGAGCCAGCGGATCAGCTGTACCGCTGTTCCAAAGTCCTGGTAGCACACCTGCATCAAACTGTTCCCAGCAATAGGTAAGCGCGTCTCCATTTACGTCTGTTGCAGAACCCTTCAGCATGAATGGTGTGCTTCTTGGAATACTTTTTCCACTAACGGGCATCGTTATTACCGGTGGATTATTAAATGTAGGCGTAAGAAGGGGACAAGAACTCCCTGCACCAAAGTTTACATATTCTGTAATCTCATCAAAACTTACAGTATGAAAAAATGGATCGCTATGGGGTTGAATATTATCTACGAAACAGATCCCTGCATAGGCCTGGATCGTAGTTCCACTTCCTGGTTCATAAGAAGTGAAAGGGTTGTTGC
>JBKJPO010000542.1:0-4404 GCA_046595095.1 Chitinophagaceae bacterium | reverse complement strand
TTTTTGTACAGGTCAGCAAGGCATTTCAGGGTTTCCGGATAAAAGACTGGTTTCAATGGATATTTGTGAAACCAGCACCTGATAGCCTTGATAAATTGCGGCTTTCATGGAATGTCGCCCCGGTAAAAAGAAAGATTGTGGAAAACGAAAAAGCAATTCTCGATTTGCTTTCGAAGAGTGATTGTGGGAAATTAATACCATGAAAGAATATTTATCGGGGGAAATAAAACTTTCTCTTACATCTACGATTTTGCGTGAAATAGAAAATGAAGATTGATAAAATACATAGTTCAAAGAAAACGATCGCACAGCTTCTGCTGTTGATACTTCCTGCCTGTATTGTTGGTGGTTATATGCTCTGGCATATCAACCAGTACTATTCCGTGTTGAATAATCAATGGCTTAATCATACTTTTTTTTTAAGTCTTGGCCTCATAACAGGATGTATATTTTACAATTATCGCTTTAGGTTTATTCCAACAGCGATTGGATTATTGCTCATACTGTATCTTCTCGGTAAATTTATCGGGAATATTTATACCGGTGAATTTGATGCATTCTATGCGCATGCGAATTTCTACATCTTTACTTTCCTTTTCCTTTCCGGATGGCTCATTGGCTGGGGCTTTGCACGGTTGCGTTATTTCCCCATTATTTTATCTGTAATTCTGCTTGTAATTCAACTCGTAGTGGTAAGCAAGACTTCCGATATCACTGCCCAAAAATTAATGATTGCATTTGCCCCGGTATTGCTGTTTGCTTTGTATATCGTGTATGCGGCAGAGTTGGTGAGGAACATGAATGAGGATGAATCCAATTTTACCTGGTTCATCGGGAAAAGGCTTATCGGTTTCGGTTCAATAAGCGCGCTCTTGCTTCTATGCTTATTATTATTTTTCAACCAGGATTTTAAGGCAATTGAAAAAGAATTTGGTGGCCCTGCAAAAGAAGAAGGAAAAGAAGGCAGTCAGCAAAGCCTTACAAAGAAGAATAAGGACGGCAGTGTTAGTAATAATAACGAGATGGGCATGGGTTCTTCGCGAAAGAAATCGAAAGAACTGGTGTTTATCGCCAAACTTGATAATTATTTTCCCGGAACAGAAAACCCTAATCCTCTTTATTTTACTTATGATTTTTTTACAAAATTTGATACCCTCACGCAGACATTTGAGCTTGATAGCTTAATGCCTTCAAATGATCTTTTCAAACCCGATCCCTCAAAAATTCCTTTGTATTTTACAAAATCCGACTCATCTGTTCTCGTGAAAGCAAAAGGAACATTAAAAAGAAAAGTAGTTACAACCGAAGTGTATAAAGCCTTGTTATCGGCCAATGATTTTTTAGCACCAAGCACGGCGTTCTTTTGCCAGCCCATTGCTGTTGAAAAAGATTACAAACAGCAATTTAAATCGGCGTATCGCGCAAAGATGTACGTTAGCGATCTCAACAGTGCATATTTTGTTTATAATCCTGCGGGAAACCAACAGCTTGAAGAATTTCAACAAGAGCGATTCTCAGAATTAAGAAATGTAAACAACTGGGATGGTGAGGACAAAGCCTTCATCAATTATTATACGTTTATGCCTTCGGGTGAGTCTTTCGATACGATCCGGATGCTTGCCGGAAACGTAACTAAAAATGGAGCTACACCGATTGACAAGATGATTGCTATTCGTGATTATTTCTTTCTCAGTAAAGATGAGAATGAACAGCCCTTATTTAAGTATACAGACAATCCCGGGATTCCCGGCTTGCCAAGTGCAAATAAACTCACTTATTTTTTACTTGAAAACAGGAAAGGATATTGTGCCTATTTTGCTGGGGCTACCTTATTCATGCTGCGGTCTTTAGGCATCCCATCAAGGATTGCCACGGGCTTTCTTACTGTGGATAGAAGTGATAAAAATAAAGGCTGGTACTGGTTTTACGAAGACCAGGCGCATGCGTGGGTACAAGTATATTTTCCCGGTTACGGCTGGATTGATTTTGACACAACTATTCCTTCCACCGAACAGCAGGAAGCTCCTGCACCTGACGGAACCCCGCCGGTAAATATGCAGTCGGCATATCTTGTTGCTCATGGTAAAGTATTGGAAATCGATACAGTAAAGAAACGCGTTCAACTTAGCGTAACTAAAATGATTTATCACGATAAAGTATTTGAAGTAGAACAGCCATTCGATATGGAGCTTGATGTATCCATCGCAACTATTACTAAAGACACCGGCACGGTACCATTAAGTAGTTTGCAAAAAGGAAATGAAGTAACTGCGTTATCATTCTCGGAACAATTTAAAAGCTTGCCCCCGGCGGAAACAGATAAATTAGCCAACATCCGCCAAAAGATCCCAATACCAGCACCAATAGATGAGATAAGAATACTTGACCCCAATAAGGAAAAAGAAAAGAAACCGGAAGCAAAAAAGAAAGAAGAACCTTTTGATCTCTGGAATATTGTTTGGATGACATTGGGAATCATCGGTGGTACATTATTGCTCATCTTTAGCTTGCCCGTATTGATATATCAATACTACAAATGGAATGCAGGCAGAGCTGTACCGGCAAATAAAAAAGCATACTGGAGTTATATGTCTGCCTCTTTCTTGCTCAATCAAATGGGATACAATAGGCAGGAACTGACTCCGCTTCAGTTTGCACAACAAAAAGTAGATACTACTTTTTCTACCGAAATGTCTGCATTTGTACAAGTATATCTCAAAACAAAATATTCATCTTTATCATTAGCCGCAGGTGAAGAACAGATCATAAAATTATTCTTCCCTGTTTTTGAACGAAGCATTGCAGCTAAAATACCATTCAAAACAAGAATGGGCAAATTCCTCAACTTTTACAGAACGATAAGCTTTTACACAAAACCAAAAAATTAATTGTTATGGAACAACAGGTTAATACAGAATCATCTTTGCAGAATATTCAAAGAATAACAGATAATATTGAAACGGTAATCAAGGGTAAACGCAACCAGATAAAGTTCGTATTGACTGCCTTGCTCGCCAAAGGCCATATCCTCATGGAAGATAATCCTGGTACCGGAAAAACAGTTATGGCCAAAACCCTTGCCCATAGCATTTCTTCAAAGCATGAGGATGAAAGTGTAAACTTTAAACGCATCCAGTTTACTCCGGATCTGTTGCCGATGGATCTTTTAGGCTCGCATATTTTTGATGATGTAAAAAAAGAATTCATATTTAAAAAAGGTCCGTTGTTCTGTAATATCCTGCTTGCAGATGAAATTAACAGGGCTTCGCCAAAGGTGCAGTCAGCCTTACTGGAATGCATGGCCGAAAACCAGATCACAATGGGAGACATCACATACAAACTTGAGGATCTTTTTTTTACTATCGCAACACAGAACCCGGTGGAAATGGAGGGCACTTACCCACTACCCGCTGCACAACTTGACAGATTCTTTATTAAAATTTATTTTGGTTACGTAGATGAAGAAACCGAGCTGGGGATTTACCGGGATTATATTACCATCAATAACAACCTCAATAACATCATGAAGGTGCTGGGTATGGAAGAGATCCTTCATCTCCAGGCTCAGGCCGAAAATGTTTTTGTGCACGAGGAAATCCTTAAAGCTGTTCGGAATATTGTTTGGGCAACGAGAAAAAACCCGGAGATTAGTCTTGGGGCTTCCACAAGGAGTGGCATCACTTTCCTGAAATGCCTGAAAGCTTATGCGCTTGTGAATGGCAGAACATTCGTAACTGAAGATGATGTGCAGGATCTTTCTTTCCCCGTACTCGATCACCGGCTCATTTACAGAAATAAAGAAGCTAAGGCAAATGCGCTTAAAGGAATAATAAATAATGAAATGGAAAGACTGAGTAAGCTCAAGCTGAATGCTTAATTTTTGAAAAAATTACATTATTTAAAATTGATATTAGAAAAACCCCTCTGGGAAATGTTTGTGTAGAGACTGGCTGCGCCTGTCTTCCGGAATGGTGAAACTGATTGCGCCAGTCTCTCGTGTAGAGACTGGCTGCGCCTGTCTTCCGGTATGGTGAAACTGATTGCGCCAGTCTCTCGTGTTGAAACTGGCTGCGCCTGTCTTCCGGAATGGTGAAACTGATTACGCCAGTCTCTCAAAGAGACTGGCTGCGCCTTTCTCTTTGAGCAAAGTCAAGCGCAGCCAGTATCCAAGAGGCTAGCGCAGCCAGTCTCTACATAAAACATTGGTCTGGAAATAAAATTATGAAAAAATATTATTCAATATTTGTCCTGTTATTTTTCCTGGCTATTCAATGCATTGCGCAAAATGAAGCTGCCCGTTATGAGATAGAAGCGAAGCGGTTAGGCGTGTCTACATTCGATAAAGATGCGTTGCCCCGAAGCCGTGAGTTCCTGAGGCTGGACAGTACTTATTATGTGGGACAT
>JBKJPO010000389.1:0-2964 GCA_046595095.1 Chitinophagaceae bacterium | reverse complement strand
TTTTCCAACCAACAATATTGTTGATCCAGCTTTCTTTTGCGGCAACGGTTACTTTAATATAGTTATCTGTATATCCACTGATCGATCCGTTTTTTTCGAGGCCTTCAAAAAGCACTTTTCTTATCTCGCCCTGGTGTTGAGCCGTAAAGTATTGTTGCTTCATGTATGAGAGGTTGCGCAAAGATTTATTTCGTTCATTACGGATATGAACAGGTATTACCGGTTTGATGTTTAGAGCATGAGTATCGTTACGTTCAGAGTAAGTGAAAACGTGCAGGTAGGAGATATCCAGGTTATGCAGAAAATCGTACGTTTCTTTAAAATCCTCATCCGTCTCTGAAGGAAAACCAACGATTACATCTACTCCAATGGAACAATGAGGCATCACCGTTTTTATGAGTTCAACTCTTTCGCTGTAGAGTTCCTTTTTATATCTCCTTCGCATAGCTCCGAGAATTTTATTGCTGCCGCTTTGAAGAGGAATATGAAAGTGTGGCATGAACCGTTTGCTATTTGCAACAAATGTTATAATATCATTTGTTAACAGATTTGGTTCAATCGAAGAAATCCGGAATCTCGCTATATTTTCCATTTTATCAAGCTCCTGGACAAGCTGGTAAAAGTCTTCACTTTTCTTTTTTTCACTGGCCTCCATTTTGCCAAAATCACCAAGATTAACACCTGTAAGTACAATTTCTTTTACTCCGCTTGCAGCGAGTTGTTCTACATTTTTTAGCACATTTTCGATCGTGTCACTCCGGCTCTTTCCTCTTGCCATTGGGATCGTACAAAATGAACAACTATAATCGCAGCCATCCTGTACTTTTAAAAAACTTCTTGTTCTGTCATTAAGTGAAAAAGAGGAGTTGAAATCATGTACTTCTTCAATATCGCAGCTGCAAATCTTTGCAGCATCGCCTTTAGTAAGTTGCTGAAGATGTTGCGTGATATTAAATTTTTCCGCTGCACCCAGTACCAGGTCTACCCCTTCGATTGCAGCTATTTCATTGGGTTTTAATTGTGCATAGCAGCCGGTAATTACTACCATGGCTGCGGGAGCTTTGCGTTGAATGCGCCTAACGAGTTGTCGACATTCTTTGTCTGCGTTTTCGGTTACGGAGCAAGTGTTGATGACATAGACATCGGCTATTTCGTCAAAATCTTTTTTTATAAAACCATCCTGCTCCAGCAACCTTGAAATTGAAGAAGTTTCTGAATAGTTAAGCTTGCAGCCCAGTGTATGAAGAGCAACTGATTTTGACATGAAGGACAAATTTAGCGTTTAAACCTCTTAAACCTCTTAAACCTCTTGAACCTCTTAAACGTCTTAAACATTTTAAACGTGTTAAACGATCTGCTTTATTCCTTAGATTTGTAGTTCAACGATTCGTGAAGAGCAAATGAAGATCAAATCTTTGCTGGCAAAACCATTTGCCAACTACGTTTATAAACAGATCAGGAAGAGCATGACTACTGCGGTTGCAGACCAGGAAGCAATCTTCAGTCACCTGATCAAGACCGGGGTAAAAACTGAGTTCGGTACAGACCATAAGTTTAAAGAAATCAAAACCATCAAGGAATATCAACAGGCAGTACCTATCCGGGATTATGAAGAATTAAAACCCTATATCGAAAAAATAAAACAAGGGAAACATAATGTTCTTTGGAAGGGGCAACCCATTTATTTCGCTAAAACCAGCGGAACAACAAGTGGTGTAAAATATATTCCAATCACTAAGCAGTCAATCCCTAATCATATCAATACGGCCAGGAATGCATTGTTGTGTTACATGGCACAGACAGGAAACACGGCATTTGCAGATGGTAAGCTTATTTTCCTGAGCGGTTCCCCGGAATTGGAACGTATTGGCGGAGTGCCAACAGGGCGGCTCAGCGGTATAGTAAATCATCACGTACCAAAATATCTCCGTGCGAATCAGCTTCCATCATTTGAAACAAATTGCATTGAAGATTGGGAGACCAAACTGGATAAGATTGTTGAAGAAACAATTAGCCAGGATCTTCGGCTCATTAGTGGAATTCCACCGTGGATGCAAATGTATTTTGACAGGCTTATAGAACGTTCAGGAAAAAAGATAAAAGACATCTTTCCTAATTTTAGTGTGATGGTTCAGGGTGGTGTAAATTTTGAGCCTTACCGCGCAAGACTTTTTGAAAGTATCGGTAAGCAGGTGGATTGCATTGAACTTTTTCCCGCGAGTGAAGGGTTTTTTGCTTTCCAGGATTCACAGGATGAAGAGGGGCTGTTGTTAAATACCGACAGCGGAATACTTTTCGAATTCGTGCCTGCTGCTGAAATTTTTAGTGAGTCGCCTACAAGACTCACACTTGCTGAGGTGAAGATGGGAGAAAATTATGTGTTGATCGTAAGCAGCAATGCTGGGCTCTGGTCATATAATATCGGGGATACTATAAAATTTATTTCCAGGGATCCTTACCGCATAATTGTAACAGGGCGCACTAAACATTTTATTTCCGCTTTTGGAGAACATGTAATTGCAGAAGAAGTGGAAGCTGCAATGCTTAAAGTAGCCAGCGAAGAGCATGTACACATCACTGAATTTTCTGTGGCACCGCTTATCTCAGGGACTGGTTCACAAAGTTATCATGAGTGGTTCGTAGAATTTGAGCAGCTTCCTGCAGACCTGGTGAGCTTTGAAGAAAAACTGGATCTGGATCTGAGGCATAGAAATGTTTATTATGATGATCTTATTGCGGGAAATGTTCTTCATCATTTAAAAATAAAACCGGTACGAAAAAATGGTTTTATTGATTATATGAAAAGTGTGGGCAAACTTGGTGGGCAGAATAAAGTGCCAAGATTGAGTAATGACCGGGTAGTGGCCGATGAGTTGAATAGGTTTGTGCAGAATTAGTAGGCAGTGGCAGTGGCAGTGGGCAGTAGCAGTATGCAGTGGCAGTAGGCAGTAGGCAGTGGCAGTG
>JBKJPO010000194.1:0-16453 GCA_046595095.1 Chitinophagaceae bacterium | reverse complement strand
ATTTTCCAGAGGGATTATTCATTTATTTTAAAAAAAGTAAGCAAATTATGGAAGTACGTTTTGAAAGCAGTAAAAAGGAAACAGCGGAAATGAATACGGCCGAGCTTCGTTCAAATTTTCTCGTTGAAAATTTAATGGTGGTGGATGAAATAAAGTTAGTGTACTCCCACTACGACCGGATGATTATTGGCGGAGTAAAACCCGGTACTAAAATACTAACACTAGAATCCCCTACCGAACTCAAATCAGATTATTTTTTAGAAAGAAGAGAACTTGGGATCATCAATGTGGGCGGGAGTGGAGAAGTACAGGTTGATGATAATTCCTTTTCGATTGTTAAGTTGGATTGTTTATATGTTGGGCAGGGCGCTAAGAAAGTATCCTTTAGTAGCAAGGATGAAAAAAATCCGGCTTTATTTTTTATGTTATCTGCACCTGCACATAAATCTTACCCCACTAAAAAACTTTCCAAAGAGGACGCAACTCCCACCGCTATCGGTGAACTAACGACTGCCAATAAACGAACAATTTATAAATATATTCATGCTGCCGGTATCCAAAGCTGCCAATTGGTGATGGGTTTAACTGTTCTCGAAGAGGGGAATGTTTGGAATACAATGCCGGCTCATACGCATACCAGGCGCATGGAGGCTTATTTTTATTTTGATATTCGGGAAGATCATCGCGTATTTCACTTTATGGGTGAGCCACAACAAACCAAACATGTATTGGTTGCAAATCACGAAGCAGTTATATCGCCACCCTGGTCTATTCACTCCGGATGTGGAACGGTAAACTATGGTTTTATCTGGGGTATGGCAGGTGAGAATTATACGTTCACTGATATGGATGCAGTGTCAATAAAAGATTTGCGGTAAGAAAATAACGAGCTCTGCCAAAGTTTTTGTTTCAGGCCCTGATCCATTATTTATTAATTTACACCGTGGCTCAACAAACAAATGATAAAACGATATTCACCCTTTACCAGGTTGCCAGAAGTATTCAGAAAAACATAGCTGAGAGATACAAAAGCGCATATTGGATTAAGGCTGAGATGAACAAGCTTAATCATTATTCTCATTCCGGGCATGCTTACCCTGAGCTCGTTGAAAAGCGCGATGGAACAGTGATTGCGGAAATGCGGTCAATAATCTGGCGGGATGATTTTCAACGGATCAATAATCTTTTCCTAAAAATTCTTAAAGAACCATTGAAGGATGGTATTAGTATACTTATTAGTGCCCAGATCTCTTATGATCCAAAATATGGGCTGAGTCTCCGCATTATCGATATTGATCCCTCGTATTCCCTGGGTGAGCTGGAAAAAGAAAAGTTGGAAAATATCGCGACGCTAAAAAAAGAAGGCATTTACGGAAGCAACAAATTAATTCCCTTAGCAGTTTTGCCTAAAAGATTAGCTATTATATCGGTTAATACGAGTAAAGGTTATGCTGATTTTCTCAATATTATTGAACGCAATGCATCAGGGTTTAAATTTTTTCACATGCTTTTTCCAGCCATCCTTCAAGGTGAAAAAGCTGTTATGTCCATTCTTAATCAGCTGGCAAATATCAGGAAAGTGAAACATCATTTCGATGCTGTGGCGATTATAAGGGGTGGAGGAGGGGACGTGGGTTTATCATGTTATAATGACTTGAATCTCTCCAGGGTAATTGCGGGATTTCCTATGCCTGTATTTACTGGTATTGGGCACTCCACGAATGAAACAGTAGCTGAACTTGTATCGCACACAAATGCGATTACACCAACAGATTTGGCAGGACTGCTTCTGCAAAAATTTAATGAATTTGAAACTTCTGTTTTGCGGGGGGAAAAAGTAATTATACAACTCACCAAACAAATTTTAAAAGAGCAGAACCTGGCCATGAGAAATCTTGGCAAGCAATTCATGTCCTATAGCAAAGCAATGTTGCAACAAAGACGCAATGATATAAAATACTCTTCGAGAAGTATAACGCACGAGTCTGTTCAAATGCTTTATGCCAGCAATATAGAAAAGCAAAGCGCATTTAATTCACTAGCCACCCACCTGATAAATTTATTTGCAGAAAAAAAATCAATACTTAAACAGCTGGTGAGTGGTTTCAAAAAAGATGTTCTCACCGACATTTATAATCAAAACAATTCATTGGGGCAGTGGCAAAAAAATATACATGTGCATGCCTTTCACCTATTTTCCATGCAGAATAAACAGGTTGATCATTTCTCAGAAAAAGTGAATTTATTGAGCCCGGATAATGTTCTTAAGCGAGGGTACAGTATTACGAAACTCAATGGCGAAACATTGATTAGTGCAATCAAAATACTCCCGGGAGATCTGCTTACCACTATTCTTTTCCAGGGATCTATACATAGTATAGTAACAGAAACTGACCCTGCGGTAGAAAAACCGGGTTAAATCAGTGTGAATAACTTTGTGCATAAGCGGTGGAGAAGCAACAGGCAAAATATTTGGCAAAGCTCATACCGGCATATATCTTTGGTTTACAATTGAGCGTAGAAGTTCAAAAGAACGGAAGGACCCAAGAACGGATAGACTGAAGAATGGAAGCTCTCACGAGTGGAAAATTGGAAGGATGGAAGTTCACAAGTACAGAAGTTTTTACGAGCAGAAACAATCGAACGTAAAAGCATCGGGTTAGTAAGTAGTACGGACTAAGCAATTGGAACGTAAAACAAAAAAACCTTGATGCTTTTTTTTATTTTTACCCTCTACGAAGTTATTCTCCATTAGCTTTTTTACTTCTCCCGGATCTTTTTAGATTTTCATACTGTATTTTTATATCCAATTAAAAGCATAAACTCCTAACTTATGGGTGAGATAAATTATACAGAAGCCTTCAATGAACTTCAGCAGATCGTGACCGAGATAGAATTAGGAGAGATTTCTGTTGACGAGCTCTCAGATAAAGTTAAGCGCGCTGCTTTATTAATTAGAATTTGTAAGAACAAGCTTTCTGCAACAGAAGGGGATGTAAATAAAATACTCAAAGAACTGGAATCAACAGAAGAGATTACAGAATGAAACCCGCTAAACGCTAATTCTTTTTCGCTTGCAGACCAGGAATCTTGTTTTATCTGAAAAAAATAATTAATGGGCAAACAGCAAACAATTATATTTTCGAATAGGTTAGATTAATTTTCCAGGTGGGGACGGTCTTAACCATAATCCTTATTTCTTAAATATCCAGTTATAAAATGGCTCGGGAACACAACTATAAACTTACATTAACCTGGACAGGTAACAAGGGAAGTGGAACTTCAAATTATACCGCTTATGCACGGGATCATCTCATTGCTATTGAAGGTAAGCCAATCATGAGTGGCTCATCTGACGCGGCTTTCAGGGGAGACCCAATGAAGCATACACCAGAAGACATGTTTCTTGCTTCAATTTCTGCATGTCATATGTTATGGTATCTGCATCTCTGTGCAGAAGCAGGAGTTGTAGTAACAGGATATATTGATAACGCAGATGGACTAATGATTCAGCATGCAAATGGAAGTGGCCAATTTAGTAAGGTAACGCTGCGACCATTAGTAACCGTTAGCCATGTTTCAATGATACAACCTGCTACAAATTTGCATAAGGATGCTAATGAATTTTGCTTTATCGCCAGGTCCTGCAATTTTCCCATACATCATGAAGGTTCTGTTATAACGGAGTAGCTCCAGCTATCATATCCATAGAAATTCCGGAATGACTTTCATCATAAATGCATTCACCATTACTTATTACCAGCACTTGTGGTGATTCGTGATATACATTGAATTCATCTGCGATTTTAGTGGAAAGCGAACGGTGGGCGATGAGATCGAGGTAATGGAAATCCATATTTTCAGGCTCGGAGCTTCTTTCCAGACGGCTCTTGGCCATTGAACTTATACTACATCGTGTGCTATGTTTGAAAATAACCTGGGGGGTAGATTTTGATTGTTCTTTGATCACGGCTAACTGTGAATCCTCAGTCAAATAATTCCATTTCATAAATTGGGCATTTTTCTCCTCTTACCGGATCATATTCACATTAGTTGGGCAACCCGTTTTGCTGCGACGGCTGCCACTGCAGGAGGTAGAAATTAAGCCCAGGAGAGCAACAAATACAACTCCAAAAATTATCTTCTTCATTTTCATTTCTTAAGGTTGAAAAAACTATTTTGCATGTTATAGTCAAAGATACCAAAATAGTTATTTGAGTATCATGCTATTAACGCTTAATTGAGTAAGCTATTGTTAATTTAGCTTTTTTTTACGAGGAATTGATATCAATCTGGATGCTTCACAGTCTTTTAAGGCAAAAAGTTCAATTATAAATTTTGAAAACAACTATGCTGAAAGTACATTTTATAGCTATTGGTGGAAGTGTAATGCATCAGCTTGCTATCGCCCTCTGCCTAAAAGGTTACCAGGTTACAGGGAGCGATGATGAGATATTTGAACCCGCTACTTTTAATTTAAAACAACATAGACTTTTGCCTCCAACGATAGGTTGGGATCCTTCCAGGATATTGCCTGATTTGAATGCTGTTATTCTTGGTATGCATGCAAAAGCAGACAACCCTGAAATAGAAAGGGCCAGGCAACTGGGATTGAAAATTTATTCCTTTCCTGAATATATTTTTGAAGAAAGTCGAAATAAAACGAGGATAGCTATTGGTGGCAGCCATGGTAAAACAAGTACGACAGCGATTATAATGCATGCTTTAAAACATAATGATAAAGATTTCGACTACCTGGTGGGTGCAAGATTGGAAGGATTCAGCCAGAGTGTAAATATTACAGATGCACCGATTATTGTTTGTGAGGCCGATGAATACCCCGCAAGTGCAATTGAAAAAAAGCCAAAATTTCATTTCCTATTTCCCCACATTGCCGTACTTACCGGTATCGCCTGGGACCATATCAATGTGTTTCCAACTTTTGATTTTTACCTGGAACAGTTCAGAATTTTTCTCAACAAGATAGAAGATGGTGGTGTATTAATCTACAATGAAACGGACGAAGTTTTACGAGACTTGGTAAATGAAAATAAGCGGCCGTCTGTCAGGTATATTCCCTACAATATCCCCGTGCATAGCATTACTGATGGCAAAACAACTTTGGAGCTCGATGATGTAAAGATTACAATTTCGGTATTTGGGAATCATAACCTATTAAATATCCATGCAGGCTATTTGGTGTGCAAAGAGCTTGGGATTTCAGCGACGGATTACACCCGGGCGATTGCAGATTTTACTGGAGCTTCAAAAAGACTTGAGTTACTCAGCAGAAATGAACACACAAATGTTTATCGTGACTTTGCCCATGCACCAAGCAAAGTAATTGCAACAATGCAGGCTGTAAAAGCACAGTATCCCAACCGGAGGCTCATTGCTGTTCTTGAACTTCATACTTTCAGCAGCTTGAATGAAAATTTTATGAAAGAGTATAGAGGTGCAATGGATGATGCGAACGAAGCTGCCGTTTTCTATTCTCAGCATGCGCTTGAATTGAAAAGAATGCCACATCTTCCACCATCGAAGATTAAGGAAGGTTTTTCCAAAGAAGGGCTTGAAGTATTCACGGATCGGCTGGCCCTTGAAGAATGGCTTCTAAGGCGTGATTACAAGGAGGCGAACCTCCTTTTAATGAGTAGTGGGAATTATGATAATATGAATCTTGATAAATTCTCACACGGATTGCCCGTTTAATCAAATATTATTGCTCCTCGCGAAATAATTACTTTACATATAAACTCATGGAGAGTTCATCATTTTTAAATAAATAACTATGGCTTTAACCCTCAAACGACCACTTGCTTTTATTGACCTTGAGACTACAGGGCTCAATTTATCCTCTGACCGGATTGTAGAAATAGCAATAGTGAAAATATTGCCTGATGGTACGAAGCAGGTGAAGCGGAAACTCATTAATCCGCAAATTCCTATTCCAAAAATATCGGTTGATATGCATGGCATAAGTAATGAAATGGTAAAGGATGCACCGGTATTTAAAGTTGTGGCTAACGAAATAAAACAATTCATCGATAACGCTGATCTTTCCGGCTATAATTCCAATCGTTTCGATATTCCATTATTAATGGAAGAATTCTTACGTGCCGGAATTTCCTTTGACATTACTAACCGGCGTCTTCTTGATGTACAGCATATTTTTCATATGATGGAAAAGCGAACGCTTGGGGCAGCGTACCAGTTTTATTGCAATAAAGAACTTGTGGATGCACACAGTGCAGAAGCAGATGCGATAGCCACCTGGGAAATTCTGGAGGCTCAAACGGTTAGATAC
Source organism: Chitinophagaceae bacterium (assembly GCA_046595095.1). GTDB lineage: Bacteria > Bacteroidota > Bacteroidia > Chitinophagales > Chitinophagaceae > Ginsengibacter. Next base: position 10,146 of record JBKJPO010000194.1, on the reverse strand, counting down.
AGTCAACTGGGAAATACAATTGACTCCATCCTGGAATGTTGTGGAGAAGAAAAAATCATTGATCTTGCCCGTCGAATGATAATGCAGAATGACATCGCAGTCTTCAACTTTGGAAAGCACAAAGGTAGGGCGGTAACAGAAGTTCTGAAGGCTGAGCCTCAATACTATGACTGGATCATGAAAGGAGATTTTTGCCTTCATACCAAACAAAAATTAACTGAAATACTCAACCGAGCCCTGTTAAAGAAAGATTAAATGCAGGTAGGTGGAAAATTGGAAACCGAGGTGAACATTATTATTGTAAATTTATATTCCTAAAAGTCAGTAAAATAGTTGTTGGAAAAGTTACTCGTCATACCCACATACAATGAGCGGGAGAATATTGCCTCTATCATAGATGCTGTATTTACATTATCCGGCTATCATGTATTGATTATTGATGATAACTCTCCCGATGGTACAGCGGCTATTGTGCGTGCCATGTTTGACCGTTACCCCGAGAGATTATTTTTAGAGGAGCGCAAGGGGAAACTTGGACTCGGTACAGCATACATCCACGGTTTTCGCTGGGCACTTGACAGGGGTTACCATTTTATTTTTGAAATGGATGCTGATTTTTCCCACAACCCAAAAGATCTTGAAAACCTTTATAAAGTCTGTAAATATGAAGGTGCTGACCTGGCAGTTGGATCCAGGTATGTTCCCGGTGGTGCACTCGAAAACTGGCCATGGGGCAGAATTGCATTATCAAGAGGAGCGAGCTTCTATACTCGGATGATAACCTGGATGCCGGTAAAAGATCCAACTGCAGGTTTTATTTGTTATAAACGAGAAGTCCTTGAAGCGATCAACCTGGATGAAATCAGTTTTGTAGGATACGCTTTCCAGATAGAAATGAAATTTGCAGCATGGAAACTTGGATTCAAAATCAAGGAAGTGCCCATTACATTTATGGATCGCCAACTAGGTAATTCAAAAATGAATAAAGGAATTGTGAAAGAGGGTGTGCTTGGTGTTTTAAAGCTTAAATGGATGAGCATGTTCAAAAATTATCGGGCCAGGGTTAAAAATGTTGCGGAAATAGTTGATCCTTTTCCAAATAGGGAAGTAGTGTCGTAGGAACGTTTAATACGTTTAACACGTTTAAGGCGTTTAATTTGTTTAATACTTTTACGAACTATACCAAGGTTTATAATAAAGTTTTTGGTTTTAGGTTTTATTCTCCATTTTACAGATATGGGATAATGTATGGCGGCCTCCTTTGCCCGGGTCAATTATCCCTATGCAGATCTTCTGCATGCAGGGAGTAATTTCCTATTTTTGAATTTGGGCTCACTAAAACATGATCATCGGAGATGCAGGTTGCCGCAACAGTGCGTGAAATTATTTTTAACATCTTTATGCAATCCCGAAAATACATGCATCGTATCCGCAATGCAATACGGTTGGTGGGGTCCTGTTCACTGTAGCATGCGATATGCAATTACACACTGAATTCAATCCGGCTATCGTTCCGGGGCTACCGCCAATTTAATTTTACACCTGGAGCTGCTTATGAAATATTTTTTACTCTTCCTTATTTTTAATTGTTTCAAGATCGCCTTTGCTCAGATGCAGCCCCTGGCTGGGGAATTAGTATGCGTATCAACACCCGCTTTTACTTTGGATACTTCTAAACGAATTAGGGTAGCTTTTGGATGTTGGCAGAGGAGAACAGAAGGAAATAAACCGCTGATTATATTGGATGGCCAACCAGTTGACTTATCAGAGATCCGCAAGATCAACCCCAACGAAATAGATAACATCACAGTTTTAAAAGGTCCAGCTGCTGAGGCTATTTATGGCTCTGCCGGAATAGATGGAACTTTAATCATTCAAAAGAAATGGAAAAAATTACCTGAAATTAATATTATTGCGTGTCAATTTCAGAGAAGATCTGTTACACGCTACTGTGGTGTCTCAGTGGTGTACATCCGAGCTCAAAAAGCCTCTGTCTCTAAATTGAAGAGGGAGAAAAATACTTTTTCAGTTTACCCAAATCCTGTTCGTCGCGGAACTGATTTTGAGATCCGCATCAGCAAATCCTTCATCGGCGATTATCAAATCAGGCTGACCGATCTTTCAGGTAAAATTTTGACTACAAAAAACATTGTTATTGGCAATGAAAAAATGACTGAACGAATTCATTGTGATGAAAAATTAGCATCGGGAGTAATGTTTGTCCAATTATCCGATGACAATGGCAAGTCCTTTCCACCAGTAAAAATATTGGTACTGTAAATTTTATTTCTGAAACCCCGGGTGAAAACGCTGTAATGTATCTCTCAAAAATTCCCTGTCTAAATGTGTATAGATCTCAGTCGTAGTAATACTTTCATGTCCAAGCATTTCCTGTACTGCACGAAGATCGGCACCTCCTTCTACAAGGTGTGTAGCAAAGGAATGCCGGAAAGTATGTGGTGAAATATTTTTTGAAATGCCTGCAAGCTTCGCCAGTTGCTTTATAACCAGGAAGATCATTACACGGGATAGTTTTCCGCCACGCCGGTTTAAGAATAGTATGTCTTCATTGCCGGGTTTAACAGGCATGTGTACACGAATATCATTCTTGTAGATCTGGATATATTTAACAGCTTCCCTTCCGATAGGCACTAGTCTTTCTTTATCACCCTTACCGGTAACACGAATAAAACCTACATCGAGATAAAGTGCCGTGATCTTAAGATTAACGGCTTCGCTTACACGCAAACCACAGCTGTAAAGTGTTTCCAGGATAGCTTTGTTTCTTGCTCCGTCGGATGTACCTGCATCAGTTTTTGAAATTATCTTTTCTATCTCATCAAAGCTAAGGATATCCGGTAAAGCTCTTTTCATTTTCGGGGCCTCAAGCAATGCGGTGGGATCTTTTGCAACCAGATCCTCGATAAGGCAATATTTATAAAAGCTACGCAAACCAGAAACAATCCTGGCCTGGGTGGCCGCAGTCATCCCGAGTTCACCGATCCATTTAAGGAATTGTTCGAGATCCCTGAGTTCAAGTTCACCGGGTTTTTTGACCAGGTGTGTTAATAATAAATATTGCGTGAGTTTTTCAACATCATGAAGGTAGGCCTCAACAGAATTGCCGGAAAGCGATTTCTCCAGCTGAAGCCATGCTTTATATCCTTTTTTATAAACTTCCCACATTTACAGAATTATTTAATCACAAAACCGAATATAGAATTAAATTTTATGGTAATTTTGAAACCAACGGGCCAATCTAGCCTAATCCATTAAATCATCTCATGCATTCTTTCACTCTTCGCTCCTTCAAAAGGAAAGTCAAATTAACTAAAACAGGAATGCGGAGTTTTTTAACCAAAACAGAAAACAATCCACCGAGAAAGCTTGATGAAATGTTGGTGAATATAGACCGCGAGGTTTGGGTAGAAACTTCCTGTCTTAGCTGTGCAAACTGTTGTAAGACGATGAGCCCTACCTATACGCCTAAGGACATGAGGCGTATCTCTGCGTATTTTCAAATGTCACCGCAACAGTTTAAAGATAAGTGGTTGTACCTGGAGAAAAAGGATTGGATGAATGTCTCAAAACCCTGCCAGTTCCTGGATCTTACCACAAATATGTGCACGATTTACGAAATTCGCCCACTGGATTGTTCAGGATTCCCACACCTGCTAAAAAGGAAGATGACTGATTATATGCACGTACACAGGCAGAATATTGAGTATTGCCCTGCAACGTATAAAATGGTTGAGAAACTGAAAGAACGGATCATTTTATCGAAGATCCAGGTTAAGCAAATTGAAATGAAAGTTGTCTGAGCTATAATTTTTGTGGTTAATGTGCCTCAAATTATTTCCTAATCAAAGCAATCCCATTAATCAAAAAAATCATGATTCAGACTAACATACATCCTCTATAAAAAAATATTCTGGTTCTTTTTCATCATACATCATGATTGAGAGTATATCAAATTCAATTCTTTTCCATTGGCGGTTAAGGTGCAAATATTGATCTGCTGACTTCATGAGATGTTGAAGTTTTTTACGGGTTACCCCATTTTCGGGGTAGCCATAGTATGTACTTCGTCTTGTTTTAACTTCAATAAAATGAAGCTTCTCTTTCCTGCATGCAATTATATCTACTTCAAGATGTCCCCAGCGCCAGTTGCGATGAAGTATGGTAAAGCCATTGTTTACGAGATATTCTGCCGCCAGTTTCTCGCCTGCCTCACCAGTTTTATTATGTTCTGCCATCAGTTAAAAGTAATTAGGGCTACTGGAAATACATAAGGAAGAATACCAAAGAATCAGGCTTTTTTTCTTCTTTAAATAAAAGGTATTTACAAGGAAAGACTGGTATCAACTCATCAATCAGAATATGGATGAGTATTTAGTATGCAACTATTTTCTGCAATAAAGCTTTCCAAATTCTTCTTGATTAGGGAATTTTATTCCATAAATTTGCCGTTCAAAATCACCAGGATGAAAATCAGCAAATCAATCTTTGTCAGTTTTATTTTATTGGTAGTGATTGCATCACTATATCGCATTATGCCTGGCCGACCCTGGGGATTTGCACCACAGATTGCTATGGCAATTTTCGGCGGAGCAATAATCCGCGATAAAAAGATGGCATTCCTTCTTCCCCTGTTGTCTATGTTTATTTCAGACGCCTTGTTTGAATACCTGTATCGTTTTCATGGTGGCCTTACCGCAGGATTTTACCAAGGTCAACTTACCAACTATATACTCTTTACCCTTATGACATTTTTTGGTTTCTTCGCCAGGAATTTGAAACCAGTCCGCATTGGTTTAGCTGCGTTAGCTGCACCAACTACATTTTTTCTTCTCTCCAACTTTTTTGTTTGGGCAAGTAGGACAGGAGGGTATCAACGCCCAATGAGCTTTGAAGGTTTGTTGATGTGTTATAATGATGGCTTGCCATTTTATTATGGGAGTCTTGGGGCAACGGTTTTCTTTTCTGTAGTTCTTTTTGGTGGATATTTTCTTTTCGTGAGGAGTGCGCAGAGAGAAGTGGTTATTAATAATAGTTAGTGTTGCTAATTGTTAATGTATTTCACTGCGCTTCTCCATGGAGCAAAAAAATATTTCACGGAGGAAAAGGGAGTTTTCACGGAGAACCACGGAATTAACACGAAGAGCCACGGAGTTTACACAGAGAAAGAAGGAGGAGGGAGCTGAGAGATTCACTTTCTAACATTCATTTGTCAGCCAGAACCAGCTCACAAAACCAATAATCTTCATACCGTTTCTTACTCAAAAGATCCACTACGATCCTCTTAGAAAATAAAGGACAGTTCAATACGAGTGTATGAAATTCGCCATTCTCGCCACAAACATCCACACCTGCTTTTTCAAGTTCCCTGATTGTTTCCAGGTTTAAAATTTTCCCCAGGAATTTTTCTCCAAGATGAGTATTGCAGCTCACGATCATAGTTTCTATTCCTGCTTCAAGCATCTTCACGATCAATTGATTCCTGTCTTGTTTCCATAAAGGAAGCAATGCATTTAGCCCGGCTTTTTTGCAAACTTTTTCTTCCCATTGCCTGTGCTCATCAAGATCAATATCACCAAACACCATTTCACTTAACTGGAATGTATTCTTCAATTCAATAATTGCTTTGGTAAATTTTACTTCATAATCAGCCCATGAACTTTCGAGTAAGCAGATAGGTAAGTTAGCAGATGCAGCCTGTGCAGAAAGTATCTCCGCAGGAATACCATGCGATCTTGATATTTTACCTTCCTCATTTAAAACAGTAAGCAAGCTTGAGGGCAAATAGCTATTGTCCTTAGCAAGCATTAGCGCATAGCAGCTATCCTTCCCGCCACTCCAGGAACAACCGGTTTTAAGAGGTAAGGAAGGTTTCAAAGTAATTGATTTTCGAGTAAGCCTTCATAGCCTTTATCTTCCTGCAGATTGCTACCATCAGCGGCTTCTGTTGCAAGAATGTCGCAACGGTTGTTGTGAATATTTTCTGCATGTCCCTTCACCCATTTGAATTGGATATCATGATTTGCTGCAAGCCTATGATATTCCATCCATAAGTCTTTATTTTTTTTGCCCCCCTTGAACGAAGTGCTGATCCATTTTATTAACCATCCCTTTTCCACTGCATTTACCACGTATTGACTATCCGAATAAATAAGTATATCAAGATCTGGTTTTGTTATCGCTTTTAATGCTGCAATGACGGCCATCAATTCCATCCGGTTATTGGTGGTTAACTTATATCCTCCTGATATTTCTTTTGTATGCTGGCCCCAGATAAGAATGGCTCCATACCCTCCACGCCCGGGATTGCCACGGGAAGAACCATCAGTATATATTATGACCTGCTTGCTCACTGTCCTGGAAAATATTTTAAGGGAAATTCCATGACCAATCCACAATCTGGTCTTCGGTAAAGATTGTCGATTGTAACAATATTTCTTTCGATGAGAATTTTTGAAGTAACATTTTCCTGTTTAAAATAGCCCATCATTAACTTGTGCATTCTCTTTGGGATCTTGGCGAGTTTTATTGACATCCGGTTTTTAGTAGCATACTCCAGGCAAAGAGCGATCATTTCTGAACAGTACAAAGAATTTGGAGTAGCCATATCATATCTCCTGTCAAAACGGATATCTCTCCGCCTTAGCTCGCCAATTATCGATTTCATTGAATCTACTTCAACACCCGAAAGTTTATACCTGTACAGGGCGCATTTGAGGTTCTTTTTAGTATTGATAAAAGTATCTATCGGTACAAGTTGTATTGTATCAGCGGGAGATTGATCAGGTGCTATGTGGCAAACCATTTTCTCATTACCTACTTCAATTATTAACCCTGAATGCGAATAGGTTTTATCTATTTCATTTATATACCTGATCTGTTCACTCAGAAGATCATCACCAGCCCTTACAATCAGGTCTCCATCGCGGGCTATAAGTTTAAGGGAATCCATATTTTTCCTTATTATCTCGTCCTTGGTTAAAGGCGCTGATGGCTCTTTTTTTGGTGGGGAGCATGAAATAAAGAAGTGTATAGCAAGTAGGAAAAAGAAAAGGTAGCTTACAAATTTCATGAATAAAATCGCAGGATTAAAGACGTTCAAATAAAAAAGGCTGTCTTTTAAAAGAACAGCCTTTTTCAAAATTAGTTAAAGTATTAATTACGCACAAAAACAACATTATCAACTCCAATTACTGTAGGATAATTATTCCCTCCAAGTCCACCAAAAATTCCTGCGTCTGTACCGAGGTATCGGAACGCGAAACGGCCATTTGTAATACCACTGGCGGGAAGTCCTGAGATATTGATTGTGTATTTTGTCCATGCCCATGGATAGCCAGGTAAACCTGATGCCGAACCACCTGGATCATTATAATCATAAATTGCATTTATATCAAGCAACACCCTGGTAAAGCTGCCAGTGTCGACATCACTCTGACCTACATTGGTGGTACCATCTGTAAAGTTTAATCGCACCTGCATACGGTCTTTGCAATAAACAGGATAGTTCGCATCAATCATAGCACGGGTATAGAAAGAAATCTGGTCGCCATTCCTCATTGGTACCGCCGGAGAGATAAGCCAGGCGCTGATATTAGGTTGTACAAGGCCATTATCATTTACGGCTGAAGCATCACAGCTAATGAAATCATTAGGACTGTTGGTAGCATTGTATGCCGGAAAACCGATTGCGGTTACAGGGGCCAGGAATTTATACTGAACTACATTGGCAGGTTCGTATCTGCCCTGGCGCCAACCTGTAGCACCTACCGGCTTACTATTGTTGGAGAAAGCCCATCCTTTACCAGAAAGGCTACCCAGATCATCAAAATTTTCCACAAACGAGGCGCTTGCCGGTGTAACCACTGGAGCAGGTTTTGAATCTATGGTATCTTTCTTACAGGAGATGGCAACAACTGCAAATATTATGAAGCTGGAAATTATTATTCGTAAAATATTTTTTTTCATTATAAAGAGTTGTAATTAAGTTAAGATAAAATTACTTGCTGATACTGGTGTAAGTAACCTGGTCGATCGCCACACCCGAAGCATTTCCATTAGACCCACCATTAGTTACAAAGTAACGTAAAGCAAATCGGCCTCTGGTTGGAGCAGTGAGTCCGGAAACAGGAACTTCAAATCTTGTCCATTGTGTTGGATAAGCCAGGGCAACCGGATTAACCGCACTACTGTAAACCAGCGAAGGATTAATTTCATAAAGATTCATATAGTTTCCTTTGTCAAGGCCCGCACCTACATTGAGGTTATCATTTACCGGGTTGATAAGCACTTGTAAGTTGTTACCATAATCAGTGAAGTCACCGGCACCATTATTAATTTGCAAAGCCCGGGTAAAGAAAATGATCTTGTCACCATTTTGCATCATCACTGAGGGAGAGATCAACCAATTACTTATCGTTACTGATTGTGCCCTGGTTGAAGTATAATCAACTCCAATAAATCCGGCATTAGTACCGAAATTAGAATATGCACGAAACCAAGGCACCACTTCTCCACCTTGTTGCCATATTCCACCACCTATAGAATCGCTGGTATTAATAAATTTCCAACCCCTGGCTAATGCAGCAGAAGTGGTATCAAATTCTTCTTTGAATGATGAATTAGGAATGGAAGGGAGGGCAGTCAGTTCACCATCATCTTTACAAGATTGTAAAAACATCATAGCTGCACATGAAAGCACAAGAATTTTGTGTAAAGTTAGTTTCCTCATAATGTTCTTTCTTAGTTAGAATGGTAAATTGACAATTATGCCGTGAAATTAGGTTTTTTTTTATATAATACTGGTCTTCGGATTATTTTGTTTTGAACTCCTGTGGATAACTAAACCTGCAATAATCCGGTATTGAATCGTGCAATTTCAGGATTATTATTTGCTGCCTTAAGGCTTTCTGAAATTATCTTCCTGGTGTCGGCAGGATTGATGATAGCATCAACCCATAACCTGGCAGCAGCATAATAAGGGGTAGTTTGGTCCTCATAACGCTGCATAATCTCAGATAATAATTTTTCTTCATCCGCAGGTTCGATAATTTTACCTTTTGACTTTAGCGAAGCAACCTGTATCTGGAGCAAGGTTTTGGCAGCTTGCTCACCACCCATCACTGCAATTTTAGCTGAAGGCCAGGCATAAATGAATCTTGGATCATAAGCTTTCCCACACATGGCATAGTTTCCAGCTCCATAAGAATTACCCAGAACGATGGTGATCTTAGGTACAACGGAATTAGCAACTGCATTTACCATCTTGGCGCCATCCTTAATAATGCCGCTGTGTTCGCTCCGGCTACCAACCATGAAACCCGTTACATCCTGGAAGAAAATTAATGGAATCTTTTTCTGGTTACAATTCATTATAAACCGGGCTGATTTATCAGCACTGTCATTATATATTACACCACCCATTTGCAATTCGCCTTTTTTTGTCTTATTATTTAATCGCTGATTTGCGACAATACCTACTGCCCAGCCATCGATCCTTGCGTATGCGCATACAATCGTTTTTCCATAATCTTCTTTGAACTTTTCGAGAGAAGAATCATCAACAATACGCTCCAATATCGCAGTAATGTCATATGGTTTGGTATTGCCATCTGGAAATAATCCGAAGAGTTCGGCCGGATCATACTTAGGCTCGATCGGTGCAACCCTGTTATAAATTCCTTTCCCAGGATTGCCCATCTTGCCAAGTATGTTTTTAACCTGGTCGAGACATTCTTCTTCCGTATTGAATTTATAATCTGCAATTCCGCTGATAGCATTATGTGTTGTTGCACCGCCTAAGGTCTCAGCATCTATATTCTCCCCAATTGCGGCTTTAACAAGGTATGGTCCTGCAAGAAAAATGGATCCATTACCTTCTACCATAAGTGTTTCATCGCTCATAATGGGAAGGTAAGCCCCACCTGCTACACAAGCTCCCAGCACCGCAGCAATTTGGGTTATACCCATCGCGCTCATTTTTGCATTATTTCTAAACACCCTTCCAAAATGTTCTTTATCGGGGAAAATCTCATCCTGCAAGGGAAGGAAAACCCCGGCACTGTCAACCAGGTAAATAATGGGAAGCATATTCTCCATCGCTATTTCCTGCATGCGGAGATTTTTCTT
>JBKJPO010000105.1:0-4546 GCA_046595095.1 Chitinophagaceae bacterium | reverse complement strand
AAGTCTGCCCTTAACGCCCAATGGTAAGATAGACAGGAAGGCTCTTGCTGATCCGGGCTCAGATGATCTTTCGACAAAGGAGTACATCGAACCTTCGGCAGGCGCTCAGGTACAGATAGCGGGAGTATGGCAATCGCTGCTGGGTGTGGAGCGTGTAGGGGTGCACGATAATTTCTTTGAGTTAGGTGGAGATTCAATACTGACGATCCAGGTGGTGAGCCGCTTGCGCAAGCTGGGCTATGTGCTTCAACCGCGGGACATTTTCATTCACCAGACGGTAGGCAGATTGTCGGTAGCGATAGCAGAGCGTGCCGCTGAAACAATCCGTGGGGAGCAGGGGACGCTCCAGGGAGACAGTGGATTGCTACCGATCCAGCAGTGGTACTTAGAGGGCGATCCCGCAGAAGTCTCGCACTTTAACCAGGGGGTGTTGCTGGGTATAAGCAAGACAGTTGACCCAGTGCAACTTACAAAATCGATTGAGGAGCTCACAAATCATCATGATGCTCTAAGATTTAGCTATACAAAGACAGGTAATGAATGGAAACAGTCTTATGGCAACGCCCGGTCATCACTTATCACAAAAGATTTTAGCCATGAGCAGGTAGGTAGTCTGCCGGTGCTCATTGATGCAGAAGCGTCTCTCCAACACCGTAGCCTTGATATAGAGCAAGGGGAGCTGATACGTGTGGTGCTGATCGTAACGGCGGAAGCCGAAGAGCGTAACCGGCTCCTGATCGTCATTCATCACCTGGCCGTTGACGGGGTATCGTGGCGGATCATGCTTGATGATTTAGAACAATTGCTGGAAGGCTATGCAAAAAATGAGCAGCCTAAACTGGGGAGCAAAACAGGTTCCTACCGTCAGTGGTATGCAGGGCTTGAAGCCTACGGTAAAACAAAACGCTTACAGAGCCAGGAGAGCTACTGGGAGCGCGCTATAGAAAGTTACGTGTCCCTTCCCGTCGATAGGGTAATTAAAGATAAAGTTCAACTAAAGGATAACGCTCAAAAGAGTGTTCGTCTTTCGAGTGCCCTGACAAAGCAATTGTTACAGGAAGTGCCGCGGGTATATCATACGGAGATCAACGATATTTTGCTTGCCGCCCTTGGGCGCACGGTGTGTGAGTGGAGTAAGAGAGATAAGGTAACGATAGGCCTTGAGGGTCATGGACGTGAAGGGTTGACGGGTCTTATTGACACCAGCCGCACGGTAGGCTGGTTTACGACGCTCTACCCGGTGGTATTGGAGACGAAGAGAAAAGAGGGAGACAAAGACAAAGCGAACTCCGATTTGCTCAAAAGTGTAAAGGAAGCGCTGCGTCGTGTTCCGGACAAAGGAATCGGTTACGGGGTAATAAAGTATATAAACAAAGTGGAAAGCCTTGTGGGCAAAGACCCCTGGGATATTGTGTTCAACTATTTGGGCCAGGTGGACAGCGTGGTCAGGGAGAGCAAATGGTTTTGGGGAGCGGGGGAGTCATCAGGCAGTAGTCTAAGCCCGGAGTACGAGCCAAAAGAGAAGCTATCGATCAATAGCCTTGTGGTATCGGGAGAGCTGGTAGTGAACTGGAGCTATAGCAAAAAGGAGTATGATGAAGAAACGATAGAGAAGCTATCAGTTGGCTTTATAAAGAACCTGGAGGAGTTGATTGATCACTGCCTGGAGCAGGAGCGTTTAGGCGGCAGCGTGTATACGCCATCGGACTATGGTCTTGGAGCAGAACTAAACTACGGGGAGCTGGACGCTTTCCTTGCAGAGGCTTATGAACAGGCTACGAGAAGAGATCATGTGGACTCGATCTACCGTTTAAGTGGCTTGCAACAGGGGATGCTCTTTCACGGGCTCTATGACGGAGGCGCAGGGGGCTACATTGAGCAATTGGGTTCAGACCTTGTGGGTGTTGACGTGGGTGTATTAAAGGCAAGCTGGGAGGAGGTGATGAGGAACCACAGTATTTTAAGGAGTGGTTTTTATTACAGGGAGTTTTCGGTTCCGGTACAGGTGGTGTATAAGGGAGTGAAGTTACCCCTGGAAGAGCTTGACTTTCGGGATAAAACGGGAGCCGAGCAGCAGGAGGCGATAAAAGAGTATGAGTCAAGGGACAGGACAAAGGGTTTTGACTTTAGGGAGGCGCCGCTGATGCGTCTTGGTCTGATGCGTTTGAGCGAAGATCGATACCGGATGCTGTGGACGTCTCACCATATCTTGTTTGATGGCTGGTCACTGCCGGTGTTGATGGAGGAGTTTTTGGGGACGTATGAGGAACTGGTGAGTGGCAACAAATTAAAGAAGAAGGAAGAAGACAGGTACGAAGATTATATCCGCTATATAGAGCGCATAGATAAGGAGGAGGAGGAGGGCTACTGGCGGGGTTATATGCAAGGTGTGGATCAAAGCACGCTACTTCCCTTTATTGGTTCAACGAGCGAGCGGACAAAGGGAGTAGGAAAATATCAGCATGTCATCCTTGAGATTGGACAACAGGCAACTGCAAAGCTGCAAGGTTATGTACAAAAACAACATATAACGGTTTCTACGCTGATGCAGGGCGTGTGGTCGTTTCTGCTACACCGTTATACAGGGAGTAAAGATGTGGTGTATGGGGTGATCGTATCGGGGCGACCGGAGGAATTACAAGGAATAGAAACGAGGGTAGGGATGTATATCAATACGCTGCCGCTGCATTCTCACCTGGAACAGGCGACTGAAAACAAGGTTGTGGACTGGCTCCGTGCGATGCAGGAGCGTGAGGTATCCTCGCGGGTCTACCAGTACACGCCTTTGCAGGATATCCAGGGCTGGGCGGGAGTTCAGGGAGACCTCTTTGACAGTTTGCTGATCTTTGAGAATTACCCGGTCAGTGAATTGATTGCAAAGAAGAAGTGGGCGTTGCAGGTGGAGAACGTGGCAGTAATAGAGCAAACCAATTATCCGTTGACGATCCAGATTGGAAGTGGAGAGCAGACGAGCGTGCAGTTCAGCTATAATGCAGACTTGCTGGAGCGTCAGTATGTAGAGCAGATAAGGGATCATTTTGAAAATGTATTAATGCAAATGGTGGAGAGCCAGGAGATGCAACTGGGACAAATCAATATCCTTACTCAAAGGGAAGAAGAACAATTACTCAAAGAGTTCAACGACACAGCATCGCAGTATCCAAAAGATAAAACGATAGTTGACTTATTTGAGGAGCAGGCGCATAAGACACCTGGAGCAATTGCCGTAGTATTTGAAGAACAGAAACTCACTTATAGGGAACTTAATCAACAAGCCAACAGGCTTGCAAATTATTTAAGAAGCAAAGGAGTTAAAGAAGAGACGCTAGTTCCGATATGTATTGAGCGAAGTGTGGAGATGATAGTGGGTATCCTGGGAATTTTAAAAGCGGGCGGAACCTATGTTCCCATTGATCCGGATTATCCGCAAGAGAGAATTGGCTACATGCTTGAAGATACCGGGGCAGCAATAGTTCTTACCAGTGAGGCAGCAAGAGTAAAATTAAAAGAAGCAAAAGATGTAAAAATTATTTCTATTGATGGAGATACAAAAAAGATAGCAAAGCAAGACAAAGAAAATTTAAATATCACCATCGCAGCTAACGCCCTGGCCTACGTGATCTACACATCAGGATCAACGGGTAAACCAAAAGGGGTCATGATCTCGCATACCAACGTAATCAATCTCGTAAAAGATATAACACAAAAAGTTTCTTTTGATGTTGACTCAGTTTTTCTTTCTGTAACCACATACAGCTTTGACATCGCATACCTGGAGTTTTACATGCCATTATTCAGTGGAGGGAAATTGATCGTTGCTTCGCGTGAGATAGCAATGGACGGCTTTAATTTGGCTCGAATAATCTCTGCTCAACGACCAACACATATGCAGGGTACACCTTCTACCTGGCAATTATTATTGGATGCAGACTGGAAAAATGAAGAAGCCCTCAGTATCCTTATCGGGGGAGAAGCAGTAAGCGAAAGTATTAAACAACAATTGACAGAAAAAGGAAGAGTAATAAATCTTTATGGGCCTACTGAAACTACGATCTGGTCTTTGAGCAAATGGTTAGCACCGGGTGAAAAAGTTTTGATTGGTAAACCTCTCGCTAATACTTCCGTATTTATTTTAGATCTACAACAACAACTTGTTCCGGTTGGAGTGCCTGCTGAACTGTGGATTGCCGGTGCTGGCCTGGCGCGAGGATATTTAAATAGAGAAGAGTTGACCAATGAAAAATTTGTAGGCAATCCATTTGATAAAAATCCACGAGCAAGATTATACCGCACGGGCGATCTTGCCCGCTGGCTACCGGATGGCAATATCGAATACTTAGGGCGGATAGACGACCAGGTAAAGATTCGGGGTTACAGGATCGAGCTCGGAGAGATAGAGACGGTGTTGATGCAAAGCGGGATGGTTAAACAAGTTGTAGTGCTTGCCCGTGAAACGGGACTTAATGATAAGCGTTTAGTGTCCTACGTTATAGGAGAATCGAATTTCAACAAAGAAGAAGCGCGCAAGTATTTAGACGAGCGTCTG
>JBKJPO010000097.1:0-3284 GCA_046595095.1 Chitinophagaceae bacterium | reverse complement strand
AAGTCTGCCCTTAACGCCCAATGGTAAGATAGACAGGAAGGCTCTTGCTGATCCGGGCTCAGATGATCTTTCGACAAAGGAGTACATCGAACCTTCGGCAGGCGCTCAGGTACAGATTGCGGGAGTATGGCAATTGCTGTTGGGTGTAGAGCGTGTAGGGGTGCACGATAATTTCTTTGAGTTAGGTGGAGATTCAATACTGACGATCCAGGTGGTGAGCCGGCTGCGCAAGCTGGGCTATGTGCTTCAACCGCGGGACATTTTCATTCACCAGACGGTAGGCAAATTGTCGGTAGCGATAGCAGAGCGTGCGTCAGCAGCTGAACGTGGTGAGCAGGGCTTGTTAACCGGGAAGAGCGGGCTTTTGCCAATCCAACAGTGGTACCTGGCCGGTGGGCACAAGGAACTCTCTCACTTTAACCAGGGTGTACTTGTTGCTATCGATAAACATGTGGAAGCAGAAATGCTTGCCCGGTCTGTTGAAGCGCTTATAAGCCATCATGATGCATTGAGATTTTCATATTTGAAAACAGGGGAGAACTGGATTCAACATTATGGATCTGCAGATAATCCACTGATTATAAAAGATTTTAATGAAGTTGAATCAGGTTCTCTTGCAACAATGGTTGAAGAGGAAGCATCGCTTCAACACAAGAGCCTCGACATAGAAAAAGGAGAGTTAATACGTGTGGTGTTTATTAAGACACCGGCGAGTGAAGATCGCAACCGTCTGTTGATTGTCGTTCATCACCTGGCTATCGATGGAGTTTCCTGGCGTATTTTGATTGGGGATCTTGAGCAATTGCTGGATGGGTTCTCTAATAATGTGCTGCCTGAGCTGGGAAGCAAAACAAGCTCTTACCGGCAGTGGTATAATACCCTTGAGCAATATGGAATGCGGAGTCAATTACTTAAACAGGAAGCCTACTGGAAAAAAGCAAAAGATCATTACGAGCCCATTCCAATTGATAAAAATAATAAGGATGGGGAAAGAGTAAAGAACAATATTCAACATAGTGTGCGGCTTTCTAAGAACCATACGCAACAACTGTTGCAAAAGGTACCCAGGGTCTACCATACAGAGATCAACGATATTCTGCTTGCAGCACTTACTTGGACGATAGCTGAATGGACAGGTAAGGATAGCGTTACGATTGGACTTGAGGGGCATGGCAGAGATGGATTTGCAGGCGTGGCAGATACGAGCCGCACGGTAGGCTGGTTCACAACACTCTACCCTGTGGTACTTGATGCGGGTATTAGAAAAAAAGCAAAAGACAGACATAGCCAGGACTCAAGTTTGCTAAAGAGTGTAAAAGAGCAATTAAGGCAGGTTCCGGAGAAAGGTCTTGGCTACGGCGTATTAAAATATATCACAAAAACAGAGAGCTTGCAGGGCGAGGATCCCTGGGATATTATATTTAATTACCTGGGTCAGGTAGACAGTATGGTTCGCGAAAGTAAATGGTTTGCGGGTGCCGGGGAATCCTCAGGCGCATCGCTGAGTCCGGAGTATAAGCAAGCTGCGAAGCTTTCAATCAATAGTGTCGTAGTTGCAGGTGAGCTGGTACTTAACTGGAGCTATAGCAAAAAACATTATAAGGAAACTACGATTACGAAACTAGCAGCTGCCTTTATAGAAAATCTTGAGCAGCTGATCGCTCACTGCCTGGAACAAGAGCGTGTAGGCGGCACCGTATTTACGCCATCGGATTATAGTCTTGGTTCGGAGCTTAGCTATGAAGAACTCGACAACTTCCTTGCGCAACCTTATGAAAGCGGCCGGCGAAAAGATCATGTTGATGGAATTTATAGATTGAGTGGCTTGCAACAAGGTATGCTCTTTCACGGTTTATATGATTCAGAAGCCGGCGGATATATTGAGCAAGTAGGCTGCGACCTTGTTGGAGTTGATTTAGAATTATTAAACCAGAGTTGGGATGAAATAATCAAAAACCACAGTGTCTTAAGAAGTAGTTTTTATTATAATGAGTTCAGCATTCCGGTTCAAGTTGTGTATAAAAAAGCGAAGTTATCTGTAGAATTAATGGACTTTCGTGATCATTCAAAAACCGAACAAGTAAAAGAAATAAGAGAATATGAGGCAAAAGACAGGTCAAGGGGTTTTGATTTTAGGGCAGCACCGCTGATGAGGTTGTGCCTCATCCGTTTGACGGATGATCGCTACCGAATGCTGTGGACGTCGCACCATATTTTGTTTGATGGCTGGTCTTTGCCTGTGTTGATGGAGGAGTTTTTAAGGAACTATGAAGATCTGGTAAAAAGCAGGAAGTTAGAAAAGAAAGCAGAAGACAGGTATGAAGATTATATCCGCTATATAGAACGTATAGACAAGGAAGAGGAGGAGAATTACTGGCGTAATTATATGCATAGTGTAGAAGAGAGCACATTGCTACCTTTTATTGCCTCGACGTCTGAGCGCACAAAGGGTGTAGGCATATACCACACTATAAAGCTTAAGCTGGAAGATGAGCTGACAGGTAAGTTGCAAGATTATACCAGGAAGCATCATATCACGGTCAGCACATTGATGCAAGGTATATGGTCATTTCTGCTTCACCGTTATACGGGAAGCAAGGATGTAGTGTATGGAGTGATAGTGTCGGGGCGTCCGGCCGATCTGCCGGGAGTAGAGACAAGGGTAGGGATGTACATCAATACCCTACCACTCCATTCCAGATTGGAGAAAGGAGATAATGATATTATAAAATGGCTCCAGGAATTGCAGGCTTCACAGGTATCTTCTCACGGTTACCAGTATACGCCTTTGAAGCAGATCCAGGATTGGACCGGAGTGCAGGGGGATCTATTCGATAGCTTACTTGTATTTGAAAATTACCCGATCAATGAACTAATCGCTAAAAAGAAATGGTCGTTAAGAATAGAAAACGTTACTGTCATAGAACAAACTAATTATCCCCTGACTATTTTGATTGGTAGTGGAGAAAAAATCAGTATCCAGTTTAGTTATAATTCAGGGTTACTTGAAGAATTATTTGTAGAGAAGATGCGCGATCATTTTGAGCATCTGCTACTTCAGGTTATTGAAATAGAAGAGAATGATTTACATAAGCTCAAAATTCTTACCGAGCGGGAAGAGAAGCAAGTACTCAAAGAGTTCAATGACACAGCATCAGAATATCCGCGAGATAAAACGATAGTTGACTTATTTGAGGAGCAGGCAGCAAAGACACCTGAAAGTATAGCCTTAGTATTTGAAGAACAGAAACTCACTTACCGGGAACTTAACGAAAGAGCCAACA
>JBKJPO010000467.1:0-16502 GCA_046595095.1 Chitinophagaceae bacterium | reverse complement strand
GCTGCGCTTCAATTATCCACTTTCTTCACTTGGCTATTCCTATATCCAAAACCTATTCGGATATGAATTGAAATATACATACGATTACCGAAAGCTGGTAAGCTGGGATGGAAGAATTTTTCTTCACCAGGAGCAAAAATGATGTTTTCCTGTGTTCAAAAAATATTGGCCAGTATGAACTAACTATTTATTGCAAACTGCTATTCAGCACTTTTTAGAATAATTTCATATTAGAGGTACTGTCACATTTATTGGCAACCTTTCTTCAACTGTCGCAAGCACAGGGATTTTGATAAATTACATCTTAAATAAACTTTTTATACAGAGCTTCATACTCGGGGATAATGTTAAGGATATCAAACTTTCTTGCTTGTTCAAGTGCATTCTTTTTGAACTCAGCCAATATCGTTTCATCTTTAAGAATGTGAATTGCATTTTTGCTCATGTTCTCCACATCGCCTACATTACTCAGGTAACCAGAATAACCTTCCACATTTATTTCAGGTAATCCACCAGCATTTGTTGAGATTACCGGCACTTCTGCAGCCATGGCTTCGAGTGCTGCCAATCCAAAACTTTCGTATTCACTTGTGAGTAAAAAGAGATCTGAAACGGCGAGAATATCTTCCATTTGTTCCTGCTTGCCCAGGAACCTGATATCTGCATGTGCTGAACTTTCCCTACACTGCTGCTCTATTGCTGGCCGTTCCGGACCGTCGCCAACAAACAGTAATTTGGAAGGGATATCCTTATTGACATTTACGAATATTTTTACCACATCTTCAACGCGCTTAACCTTCCTGAAATTTGAAGCATGCATCAGTATCTTTTCGCCATTAGGTGCGATCACTTTTTTAAATGCATCAAAAGGCTTCCGGTTAAAACGCTTTACATCAACAAAATTGTAAATTACCTCGATGTCTTTTTCCATTTTAAAATTGCGATAAGTCTCATCCCGCAGATTATGGGATACCGCTGTGATAGCATCACTTTCATTCATTGAAAAAGTGACAACGGGACTATATGTTTTATCCTTTCCCACCAGGGTAATATCGGTTCCATGCAAAGTAGTGATTACAGGAATCTTAATTCCCTGTTTAGCCAGGATCTGCTTTGCCATATACGCTGCAGAAGCATGCGGGATCGCATAATGAACATGTAATAATTCTACGTTATTATTCAGGATCACATCAACCATTGTACTTGCCAGCGCAGTTTCATAAGGTGGATAATCAAAAAGTGGATATGTGGGAACCCTCACTTCATGATAAAAAATATTTGCGTTAAAACCGCTGAGTCTCACAGGTTGCTGGTAAGTGATAAAATGAATATTATGTCCTTTGTCTGCAAGGGCTTTTCCCAGTTCTGTGGCCAGCACGCCGCTACCCCCGAATGTTGGATAACAAACAATTCCTATGTTCATATTTACTTATTAAATCAGGTGATAATAGTTTTCAATACCGTATCAATGCTGGTCATAGGAACTGCAAATTAGTCTTTCTTTATGCTTTAAAAACAACCATTCTTCAATAAAATAATCTCCATTGAAAAATTCAAAAATTCTACCCGGGATCAAGTACAATAAGCAACCTGAAGTATTATACAACCTGAATTTTATTTATCGTTGATCAACCCCGATGCATATGAATAGTACAAATCTTAAATTGCACAATAATAATTCTGAAAAATTTAAAGTTACTTTTGCAGATTCCTGCTAACTAAGGAAGCAGTGCAGTAAACCCAAAAACAGGACAAGAGCAGGAAAGTATTTAAACAGTTATACAAAATTAAATACTGGTAAGTAATCAAGTTTTTTATCTAATCTAAATGAAGCCGGAAAAAAGATTAAGTTTTCCCGGATAAAAAAGAGGAAATATGCAACCTCGTTTTTCCGACCCTCAAATAGTCTAACATGAGAAAAATATTGGTGACCGGTGCAACTGGTTTTATCGGGAACTATATAGTAAATAACCTTTTACAGCAAAACTATTTAGTTATTGCAAGTTCATCTAATAGAAATAAAGCAGAGAATGCAGAATGGTTTTCAAGAGTGAAATATTTCAGATTCGATTTAAAAGAATTTAATGACACTATTAACTATTATGAATACTTTGAAAGGCCGGATGCTGTTATCCATCTTGCCTGGGAAGGGCTCCCAAATTATAAATCATCCTTTCATATAGAAGAAAATCTCCCAAGGCATTATTTTTTTCTCAAAAACCTTGTTGAACATGGCTTAACCAATTTAACTATTACGGGTACCTGCTTTGAGTATGGGATGCAGGAAGGATGCCTCAGCGAAGATATGTTTGTTATGCCCGGTAATGCATACGCACAGGCAAAGAATAGTTTACGTGAACAGTTAATGCTATTGCAGTCGGGGTATAATTTTGATCTAAAATGGGTGAGATTATTTTACATGTATGGGAAAGGTCAGAATCCTAATTCGTTATTTCAGCAACTCGAAATGGCAGTTGAGAGAGGAGATGCAGTATTTAATATGAGTGCCGGGGACCAGGTAAGAGATTATTTGCCAGTGGAAAAAGTTGCGGATAATATCGTGAAGATCTCTTTGCAAACAGAAGTTACTGGTGTGATAAATTGTTGCAGTGGGCTTCCTGTTACTGTAAAAGAAATGGTGAATAAATACCTGGAAGAAAAGCAGAAGACAATTTCACTAAATCTTGGGTACTACCCTTATCCTGATTTTGAGCCAATGGCATTCTGGGGTGATAGGACCAGGCTTGATACGGTAAAGAAAATTTAGTGCAAATATTTGGAAGCTCATGAGGAAGCATAATGTAACAGTTATCCGGAAGAATTGAAGTTAAAGATATTTTTATAATGCTTTAATAGCGATTGCTAATGAAAAACTTCATTTATTATTTTAATTAATCGGAAAGACATTTTCTACTTATTCATATTATATCAATTATGCTAAAACAGATTCTAATACTTTTTTTCCTGTTTCTTTTTAATTCCGGTCTTACAGCCCAATCCGGCGATTCGCTGCGCATTAAATCAATCGTTGATGAAGTGATGGTAAATGGCACTGCCTATGATAACCTTCGTGATCTTTGCAAAAAAGCAGGGCCACGACTTTCCGGTTCCCCAGGCTATGCAAAAGCTGTTAAGCTTACAAAATCGATGATGCAATTGATGAAATTTGATACTGTGTATGTTCAATCCTGCAAGGTACCCAACTGGGTTCGCGGCGAGAAGGAAAAAGGCTGGGTGATGAAGAATGGTAAAAAGATATTTGACTTGGATCTATGCGCACTCGGGCTCTCAGTAGGAAGCGGACCGGCAGGTGTAACAGCTGATGTTGTACTGGTAAATAATTTTGATGAACTAGACAAGCTTGGCGTGAATGGCTTAAAAGGCAAAATCGTTTTTTATAATTTTGTAATGGATCCCAGGCATATAGGCACATTCCAGGCATACGGCGAAAGTGGTGGTGCAAGACGCAGCGGCCCATGGCGTGCATCAAAATATGGAGCTAAAGCTGTGCTGATCCGTTCACTTGCAAGTAACGTAGACCAGTACCCGCATACCGGGGCAACCCAAAAGAATGATACATTTCCAAGGATACCTTCAGCAGCAATCAGTACTGCAAATGCAGAGAAACTTGCTACGCTTCTAATTAAGGGTGAAAAGCTCACAGTTTTTTTCCGCACTAATTGTAAGACCTTGCCCGATGCAGAGGACTTTAATGTGATAGGAGAGTTGCGTGGATCTCAGTATCCTGCTGAAATCATTACTGTTGGAGGCCATCTTGATAGCTGGGACCTGGCCGAAGGAGCCCACGATGATGGAGCAGGATGTGTGCAAAGTATTGAAGTATTACGCACACTCCGCAGCTTAGATATAAAACCAAAACGTACCATCCGCGCAGTATTATTTGCCAATGAAGAAAGTGGTGGTAAAGGTTCCGATAAATATGTGGAGGTTGCAAAAGCAAAAAATGAGCAACATATTTTCGCAATTGAAAGCGACGCGGGTGGCTTTACGCCGAGAGGATTTAGCCTCGACATGACTGATGAGAAGTACAAAAAAATCCTGCAATGGAAACCTCTTTTTCTTCCTTATGGTGTAGATGATATTTCAAAAGGCGGCAGTGGTCCTGATGTTGGGAAAATGAAAGTTATTGGAACTGCACTCGCCGGCTTTGTTCCGGACGGCCAGCGTTATTTCGACGTCCATCATGCCGGCACAGATGTATTTGAATCAGTAAGCAAACGTGAGCTTTTGCTTGGGGCAGCAAATATGGCTGCATTGGTTTGGCTCATTTCTGAATATGGATTGTAAAACATTGACTCATCCAAGATAGCTGGTATGAAAACTATTTTTATCTCATCCCTCTTCTTTATTTCTCTTTGCTTTATTCAATGCAGGCAAAAGCCCGAGCCTGCATCCCTGGTAATTGAGGAAACTTTCTTACTGGACAGCTTGCCTTCCGGTTCGGGTATTGCTTACCGTAATGATTCCTTGTTTATCATTTCTGATGATGCGCCTTTTATTTACCAGCTGAGTTTAAAAGATTTTGGGATAAAAAAAATCCCTTATAATAGCCTCGATACAAATCTTTATCGAATTCCGAAAGCTGAAAAAGTAGATCTTGAAAGTGTTACTATAGGGAAAGAATTTGGCAAGGAGTATCTTCTTGCATTTGGTTCGGGAAGTAAATCACCTGCACGCGATTCATTATTAAGGATTGATTTGCATGATTATTCCCAGGCGATTCTTTCAATATCTGATATTTACGAATTCATGCGATCTTCTACCAACACGAACCCACAAGCCTGGAATATAGAAGGCGCAGCAGTTTTAAATGATTCATTATTTCTACTTAATCGTGGGAATAATATGGTTCTTTGCATTTCAATGGATCATTTTACATTTCCAAAGTATGGTCCAATTTCGCCGGGGATAGTGCTTCATCATAAAATAATTAAACTCCCTTCCATCGCAAATCATGAAGCAAGATTCTCCGGCCTGGCTGTAATAGACAATGAACGGGCATTATTCTGTGCTTCAGTTGAAGATACGCCTGACTGGATAAGTGATGGGCCAATTCTGGGAAGTTTTATTGGTATATTAAATCTGCAAACCAGGCAAATTATTTCTACGCATCTCCTGGCAGATTCATCAGGTAAGGCTTTAATTGAAAAGCTCGAATCTGTAGAATTCATTTCCAAAAACGATAAAGACGAACTTTCGATTTATGCTATATCAGATGATGACAAAGGATCTTCCAAACTGTTTAAAATAAGAATTCCGGGGAAATAAAATTTGTTCTTTCCTCATGCCAGCAATAAAAATATCACAGGTTTCTTGTGTAGGTCAATTTTCTCTTTCTTCCATTCATCAACGGTTTTTGTTTTGATGTATTCATTTGCAGAAGTAATTTCTGCTGCCAGGCAAATCCTCGTACTGCCTTTACAAACTTTCAGGATAGTCTCAAGCATCTGGTTGTTGCGATATGGAGTTTCTATAAAGATCTTGGTGCAATTATTTTTTGCAGAACCTGCTTCTAATTCTTTAAGTTTTTTTGTGCGTTCGTTGGCTTCGATAGGCAGGTATCCGCAAAAATGAAATTGCTGACCATTCATGCCACTTGCCATGAGGGATAATAATATTGAGCTTGGTCCTACAAGCGGACGCACAGTGGTATTCATGTCCTGGGCAACCTTTACGAGCACTTGCCCCGGATCTGCAATTCCGGGACAACCAGCTTCACTAATTATGGCTATATTTTTTTCGGAAATAATTTTTTCTTTAAAACATTTTACCAATTCTCCCTCTGCCTTATGGATCGTAAACCACTCAAAATCATCAATCACGATTTCTTTTTTCAGGGCTTTGAGAAATCTTCTTGTAGTGCGTTCATTTTCGGCAAAGATCACCTGGCATTGAGTTATATGTTCTATAATGTATGGAGGAATAGTCTGTAACGCGTTTTCATCTATCACAGATGGTACCAGGTAAACTATACTTTTAGCATTAATCATTGTCACTTTTTATTGGGAGAAAGACTGAGGGTAGCAGCGATAACTGCATAACTTGGAGCAAGCACCCAACCTACAACGATAACCATATGCATAAGATAAAAAACGATGCCATTCCCAATTGCCAGCCCACGATGACGCCCAATAAATTCAATGCTTTGCGACATGCTTAGGCGATTCCTTTCACTACTATAATCAAGCATTGAAAAACCAAGGTAATAACACTCAACAAACAATGCAAGAACGGGTGTGGCCCAACCGAGAATTGGAATGAAGGAAAGAATTAAAATTGAAACGGTATAAACGGATTGCCATAATGTATTTCGAATAGCTATGCTGATCCCCCGGAAAATATCTCTTAAAAATTGTTTCAGGCTAAAGGGGAAATCTTTTCCATCAAGTAGCGATTGAGTTTTCTCGCTCAGGTATGCAAAAACCGGCGAACCAACAATCAGGAAAAGATATTTAAAAAGGGAAAAATAAAAGAACATTAGAATCAGCTGGAGAATGAGCTGTGCGAAAATAAAAATAAATCTTAGCCAGCCTTCCTGCACCCGTTGCATCCACGATTTGACTCCGGTAATTGAAAAGAAATAATCGATTATCCCGGCTGAAGATTGCCAGAAATAATACATTCCGGCACCAAACATTATGGCATAAATCACCCCGGGAATAAGAATCCATTTCCACAGCTTATGCTTCACAATAAAAAGATGCGCACGGAAATAAGATTGTATGGCTATAATTATTTCTTTGAGCAAGTTGGTTTAACTTTTGGGGGTAGTGGAATGAACGAAGTTACTACTCCAAGCTAATAAAAATTATTTACATAGGTTTAATTGAACCACAATACACCATGACACGAAGAACCATAGAATATTAATTTCAACCTTTCTTGATGTATCCTTTCTGTCCTGGTGGCTTAGCGGTTCAATTTAACTCTACCTGAAAAGAAGAAAACAGCGTATTTATATAAGCATGAAATCAAAAAAAATCCCGTTTAGTTTTTACAATCGTAACGATGTTGTAACCATCGCAAAAGAGCTATTGGGAAAAATACTAATCACGGATTTCGATGGCAATCGCACCACTGGCCGGATCGTAGAAACTGAGGCATATGTAGCATTCATTGATAAGGCCTCCCATTCTTTTGCCGGGCGTCGTACTGCAAAAAATGAGCACATGTATTCAACACCGGGTACTTCGTATGTCTATATATGTTATGGGATGCATCAAATGATGAATATTGTAACAAATCAAAAGAATATTCCAGACGCGGTGCTCATCAGAGCCTTAGAACCTCTTGAAGGTATTGATATCATGTTGGAGAGAACGGGAAAACTTATTCATGATTACACTTTAAACCGCGGTCCGGGAAATGTTGGTAAGGCCATGGGAATTTTTAAAAAACATTCAGGATTGAATCTTGTGAATGGGCAGATTTTTCTAGTGGATGATGATTACAAATTATCTCCCGAGGAAATTGGTATCAGTAAAAGGATAGGCGTTGAGAGTGCTGGTAAAGACGGACTATTACCCTACCGTTTTTACATTCGGAGAAATAAATATGTGAGTGGGAGCAGGGTTTAAGAGTTTGGGAGGTTCAAGGGGTTCAAGGGGTTCAAGAGGTTCAAGAGGTTCAAGAGGATGAAGAGGTTACCTTAAATTTCAAAAACCACCTTGCCATCCAGTGAATTCAAACTTCTTGAACCCCTTGAACTTTTGGAACCTCTTGAACTTACTAAAACTTGGGACAAGGAATGCCGCGATGATCAGCAGGCCGTTTGATGTAGATCAGTGAAATCTCCATACCACCGCGACTTTCAGAGCCTGCTTTGAGGTCAGAAACATTCACGTCATAAGTAGTACCGATTCTTATCCCGTTGAATTCAAGGCCAATATATGGTATAACGGCATCGCCGAAACGTAGCCATGATCCAAGATATATGCTTGTAGGATTTATTGCACCCGCATTCAGAGTTGCGGCAACTGCAGCACCTACTAAAGTTTCAGTAGCCTTATTCTGTACCTGGTAAATTGCACTGGTATGGATCGTGAGCAGATCCCCTGCAGGGAAATATCCGCCAGCGCTTATTGTAGTGCGAGGCGAAATCGTCCAGTTACCACCTTTGAAACTTTCTTTCGGTTTATTGATGTGGTACATGGAGGCACCTACATAGAAATTATTATTGTCATTTGTCGAACCAGTATAGATGATACCCGCATTTACATCGACGTAATTAATGTTCAGATTTTCCTGGAGAAAAAGATCATTGGATACACCGGTAAATCCGAAAGGTGTAAGCTGATCTTCAAACACAACTTTTGCAATATCCAGCCTTTTTTGACCATACGTTCCCTGGAAACCAGCACCGATCTGGTGATAGCCATTTTCATCCAGAGCTTTATGATATGAAGTGGAAAGCCCGATATAACTATTGGCAAGAATACCACCTGCAGCTTTATCTTTTAATGCGCTAATTCCCACTCCCCAGGTATCCAATTCAGGCAACTTCTTCTTCAATACGGCAAAATCCACGCTCACAGAAGTTGTAGTATAAACATTATTGAAAGCAGGCCATTGATTACGGTGATTAATGGCAAATCTGAAAGTACCATCAAATTTTCCGGTAAGCGCTGGGTTTAATGTGAGTGGTGATGCAAAAAATTGAGAGAAATGAGGGTCCTGTGCCTTAACTACAAATGACACAACTAGCAGCGCGAATATAAAACAGTAATTTTTTTTCATTTTTCTTGGTACCAATTCAGGGTCTTAAAGATATGTTTTTTTTAAAATGAATGTGCATCAGGACTTGTATAAGAGTGAAATACCCGGCATTCTGCTGCTTTCCTGTAAAAGCTGCTTTCACGACAGCCAACTGCAACTGCAACTGCCTACTCTAAAGCCCCCCCTACATCTGAACTTTTACGCCAAATGCCAGGTCTCCCGCATCACCCAGGCCAGGAACTATATAACCTTTTGCGGTGAGCTCGTCATCAATATCACCACACCAGATGGTGGCCTTAGGCTCTGCGCGCTGAACAAATTCAATTCCAACCGAACAAGCGATAGCGCATACAATATGAATGGATGAGGGATTACCCTCCTCGCGAATAAATTTTAAAGTTTTTACCAGGGAAGAACCTGTGGCCAGCATCGCATCAGAAATGATCACAACGCGGGATTCCATGTCAGGGCAGCTTATGTATTCGAGACTGATCTCATAAGTTCCATCATTTGCATGTTTACGATAGGCACTAATAAAAGCATTGTCTGCCTGGTCAAAATAATTCAAGAGGCCACTATGCATGGGTAGGCCCGCGCGCAGAATTGTAGCAAGCACTGGTTGTTGTTTCAAGACTTTGCAAAGTGAAATGCCAAGAGGCGTTGTTATTTCTTTTTCTTCCCAGGGCAAAATTTTACTTATCTCGTATGCTGCAACTTCACCGATCTTCTCAAGATTCCGTCGAAAGCGCATACGATCATTTTGCATGTCAACATCCCTGAGTTCCCGGAGCCAATTACTTATGAGGGAATGATGCTGGCTGAGATTGATGACCATGATGCGAAAAGTTGATTTCTTGCGAAGTTAAAAGTATAAATTTGAAAATCTAACAAAATCAATAATGATATACAGGGTTATTGGAGTAATGAGCGGTAGCTCGCTTGATGGGCTCGACATTGCTTACGTGCATCTTGAGGAAAATGCGGGAAATTGGCAGTATGAAATTAAACATGCTGATTGTTATAGCTATGATGAAAAATTGACCTCAAGATTACAGTATGCCACTACTTTACCTGCTTTGGATTACCAGTTGTTGCATGCTGAATTCGGACACCATATTGGCAAAGAGGTAAGACGTTTTATCATTCACCATGACCTCGATCACCAGGTCCATCTCATTTCTTCACATGGCCATACTACATTTCATTTGCCAGCTCAAGGGATGACGGGACAACTCGGCGATGGCTCGGCCATCGCAGCCGAGACAGGACTGGTAGTGATCTCTGATCTTCGGGCAATGGATGTGGCCCTTGGCGGACAAGGTGCACCGATAGTACCCATTGGAGAAAGGATATTGTTACAACCCTACCAATTGTTTATGAACCTTGGCGGCATCGCAAATATTTCAGTAAATGCACCGGGAAATTATATTGCCTTCGATGTATGTGCGGCAAACCGCGTATTAAATATGCTTTCAAACAGGGAAGGGCAGCCATATGATGAAGATGGCAGACTTGCAGCATCGGGTGCTATGGATGATGATGTTCTTCGGCAACTCAACGATTTGCCCTATTACAGTGAACCATACCCGAAATCTCTTGCAAATGATTTTGGTGTTGAAATAGTTTTTCCGTTGATGGAAAAGTTGCCAGGCAGGGATGCCCTCAGGACTTATGTTGAGCATATTGCTATACAGGTGCAACGCAGCCTTGTTTATGCATTTGAAAAAGAATCATTTGCAAATGACGCAAATAAAATACTCATAACCGGTGGTGGTGCATTAAATAGTTTCCTGGTAGAACGAATAGCCCATCATCTTGGCAAATCCGGCATTGTTGCCGAAGTACCGGATCACCTGCTTATTAATTATAAGGAAGCACTGATCATGGCATTAATTGGAACCTTAAGATGGCGTGAAGAGCCAACAGTAATTTCGACGGTTACCGGGGCTAAACGCAATAGTATAGGTGGAGCGATGTGGATAGGTGCATCTGCATAAACCCCATCATAAATGTTTAACATAGTATTTTAGTTAGATTTGTTTTCATTCAAATATACAATATGAACAAAATACTTACCGCTATCTTCTCTGTATCTCTTTTCCTGGTTGCCTGCAATAACAATAATAAAACAGAAAGCGATCCAAAGAAGGAATATGAAAAAACAAAAGAGACTCTGGCAGATAAAGAAAAAAAGAACCCGGAATTATTTTTGAGGGTTTCCGGTACAGATAAACACAATATCCTGGGACAAACTGTAGTGAAGGGTAAGATCACAAATAATGCTGTTGCCACTACTTATAAAGATGTAGAGATCAAACTGGACTTTTACAGTAAAACAGGAACAAAACTTGAAACGGATAAGGAAACTATCTTTGAAATTATTCCCCCCGGTGAAACAAAAACATTCAAAACCAAATATTTTGCACCGAAAGGAAGTGATAGTGTAGGCCTGGCTGTTATTAGTGCACATATTGACAGTAAATGAATACCTGGACCGGTTTAGACAAACGAAAAACTATCACCGTCAAACAAGCCTTTATCACTCATTTTAAGATGAGGGATTACCAGTAAAGCCATAAAAGATAAGGTCATAAATGGCGCCAATAAAGTGGAACCCATTTCTTTGGCGAGTTTATCTATTTCAGTGTATTGTTTTGCCACAAGCCAGCCATCTTTGTTGCTCATTAAACCTGCAACCGGTAAGGGTAAAACAAGCTGAGTATTAACATCAACAGCGCTTACACCTCCACGTTCGGAGATCACCAGGTTGATCGCGAAAGCTATGCTTTCATCATCCACGCCCACAGCAATAATATTGTGCGAATCATGTGCAACCGAAGATGCAATAGCGCCTCTTTTAATTCCAAAATTTTTTATAAATCCAATAGCTGGATCAGCTGAACTGTAACGGTTTATTACCACAATTTTCATGATATCTTTCTCTACATTTCCTTCCAAATAACCAGTTGTAGTGTTTAGGAGTTCTGTTGCTTTTACTATTATTTTATTTGTGATCAGTTGGCCCTCCAATGCCCCAATTACCATTACATCCTCTGCAGCTGGCTTTATAATTAATACAGAGGGCAATATTTTTTCACAATCGAAATTATTAATAATATCAACTTTAGTCATGCTGGGAATGAGCAAGCTTTCTCCATCTTTTGCTACCTGGATTCCCTTGATATATGTGGCTATTACATTAAAATTTTCAAGATCATCAACAACTACGAAATCTGCCGGATCGGTTTCTCTCAAAAGTCCAACATCAAGTTTATAATGCAATACAGGATTAATACATGCAGCCATCAAAACATTAAAAACATTTATCCCTTTCGCAACAGCGCGGTTACATAAAATATTAATATGGCCATCAACAAGGCTGTCGGGATGTTTATCGTCACTGCAAAACATTATCATCTCCGGGTGATCATGAAGCAGGGGGATCAATGCTTCAAAATTTTTCGCTGCACTGCCTTCCCGGATAAGGATCTTCATGCCATGGCTTAATTTATCAAGAGCCTCCTCAATGGTAAAACATTCATGGTCGGTGGTTATTCCTGCATCAATATATTTTCTTGCAGCTTCACCCTTAAGTCCGGGTGCATGGCCGTCTATAGGTTTGTGGTATTTTTTTGCCGCAGCTATTTTTTTAAATACTTCTTCATCTCCATTTAATACACCGGGAAAGTTCATCATCTCACTCAGGTATTTTATTTCTTTTCTTTGCAAAAGAGCATCTACGTCCTCACTACTGATCTTAGCGCCGGCTGTTTCAAACACCGTTGCAGGTACACAGCTGGGTGCGCCAAAATTAAATTTGAATGGCACAGTATTACCATTGTTGATCATAAATTCCACGCCTTCCATTCCGCAAACATTTCCTATCTCATGAGGATCGCTTACCGTGGCGACAGTACCATGAATGACTGCTATTTTTGCAAATTCTGCGGGAATGAGCATTGAACTTTCAATATGCACATGCGCATCTACAAAACCGGGAATGATAAATCCCTTTAGCATCTCACCATCAGCAAGGGGATTTATCTTTTTAATCAATCCATTTTCAATTACTACTTCAGCAGAAAATATTTTCTTGTTAATTACATCTACAAAATTTCCTTTAATACTCACACTCATATAATTTGAATAATTTTTTATGTAAATTAAATGTTTAAAAAGGGTTAATGGTAAAATGTTACCTACATCTATAAAGGTACCCACATACCACAGACTCCAAACGAGAGCGACAATTTGAAATGCAAACTGCACGCTATCGTCGGCTTAATTTAAATTATATTTCCTTCAATTTATTTAAATATTATGGGCACTCTTCATACCTCTATCTCAGATCATCATAAAGATTTTATCGAATCCCAGCATTTATTTTTCGTAGGAACTGCACCATTGAATGCAGAGGGACATATAAATCTGTCACCGAAAGGCCTTGATAGTTTTCGGATTCTTTCATCCACCCGGATTGCCTACATGGATATAACTGGCAGTGGCAATGAAACATCCGCGCACATACTAGAGAATAGCCGCATCACCATTATGTTTTGCGCATTTGATGGCCCACCCAATATTTTACGTTTGTATGGTAAAGGGTATACAGTGTTGCCGGCCGATGCTGAATGGCCTGAACTATCGTCACATTTCAACTTGTTGCCTTCTACGCGGCAAATAATTGTGGCAGATATTTATAATGTGCAGACCTCCTGTGGTTTCGGAGTACCATATTATGAGTATACCGGGGAAAGGGAACATTCGTACAAGTGGGCTGAGAAAAAAGGTATTGATGGGTTGGAACAATATAAGAAAGAAAAGAACCTCACTAGCCTGGATGGATTGCCCACAGCTCTTGCCGGTAAATAAATACCTGGTTGATTTAATTTTCACACCAGGCATTTTTATTGGATCATTATGCAGATGTAAATAATAATTTGTACGATGCCAGAAGCAATACAACAGCAAGTATATATTTCAGCAACGTTTGTTTAAATCGCAATGAGCCAAAATATGATCCACAAATGCCCCCGATAAAAGCTATTACTACATACAGATACATATCCTGGCTAAATTGGATCCCTTTTGTGAATTGCCCGGCCAGCCCGGCAAATGAATTAACGAAGATGAATAATGCACTGATGGCTGCCGTTTGTTTCATATCTGTCCATTTCAAAAGTAGCAGAACCGGCGATAAAATAATTCCACCTCCAATTCCGATCAGGCCGGATATAAATCCAATCGCTGCTCCAATCAACAAGGATAAGATTGCATTTGCTTTTTGTAATTCAGCCTGTACGGGGTTAGGGAAGAACAAAAAACGGATAATGGGAAGTATCAACAACAGGCCCAATATTTTTTTGTAGATAACGGCATCCGGAATAATTAGTCCACCTAAAAAAGCCATCGGTATAGAAGCGATGGCAAAAGGTAAAAATATTTTCCAGCTAAAATGTTTACCCCGGTAAAATTGTATAAACGAAATAAATGATACAAATAAATTTAGAAGAAGAGCAGTGGGTTTCATTACATCCGTGGATATGGCATAAATAGCCATTAATGCCAGGTAGCCACTGGCACCGCCGTGCCCCACGGATGAATACAAGAATGCAACCAGGAATAAAAGTGGAAAGAACAGGAGGATATAATCCATTCGCAAATTTAATTATACAGGTAATAAGTGGATTTCAACAATCTCACCGCTTTCACATGTAGTTACTTCTTCGTCAATTTGTACAAGGCAATTAGCGGTTGCAAATGAGCTTAGCCGATATGACTCCTGGGCATTCAGGGCCTTAACTTTTGTTCCATCATAAAACCCTTTTAAAAAATGGGTTAGGCCTGCAGCTTTTTTGAAAGGCTCTGCCAGGGGCACCTTCATTAATTTAAGACCGCTAATTTGTTTGGCCATTTTTTTTAATGCCGGTTCAACATATTCATAAAAACAGGTGAGCACTGAAGCGGGATTGCCCGGCAATCCAAAAACGAGTTTGTTTTCTTTTCGTCCAAAATAAAATGGTTTTCCCGGTCGCTGTTTTATTTTATGAAATACTCTTTCGACCCCATTTTGTGCAGCAGCTTCTGCGACGAAATCATAATCCCCCACACTTACTCCCCCGGTTAGTAAAATTATATCGCTTAGCAATAAAGTTTCTTTTAAAACCTGTTTTACTTTCTCCAATGTATCTTCTGCCTTGTATACTTTTACTTCATAAATATGCAATTGTTTCAGCACGGCTTGTAATGAATATGAATTTGATTCGTACACCTGGCCCTGTTGTAATGCCTTCCCAGGTGTCTGCAATTCATTTCCTGTAACGATGATATTAACAGCGGGATATGGATATACTAAAACTTCAGTAATTCCAATGCTGGCAAGAAATCCGATAGCGGCAGGCATTAATAACCTGTCTTTTTCCAGTGCCAGATCACCGGTTTTTATTTCAGAACCTTTGGTCCGTACATTTGAACCTTGTCGAATATTTTCATCTTCTATGTAGAGGGTATTATCGATGACTTTTATTTTTTCCTGCATCACTATGGTATCAGCACCGGGAGGTACTTCTGCACCTGTAAAAATGCGTACTGCATTTTCAGGAGGTAAAACAAACATGCCCTTGCTACCTGCAGCTATCTCGCCATTTATTTTTAATGACTTATTACTCTTCCAGCCCTCAAAAGAAAATGCATATCCATCCATAGAAGATTGAGCAAAAGCCGGGATATTTATCGAAGCATATACTTCTTCAGCAGATACCATCCCTGCCGCGAGGGATAATGAAAACCTTACCGGTGCCAGTACGAATGCCTGCTCAAGAATTATTTTTTTTGCCTCCTTAACATTTAGCATATTTTCTGCCCCTTTATTTACAAATTAATGACTATCCTTTTTCCGGCATAATAATTTTTTCAATTCAAAATAAACGACAGTCCATATATTCTGGAGGTACAGCATTTACTCCTAAGATCTTCTCCACGATCAATATCTATCAGCCACCAATTGTTATCATACTCCTATTGTTAATATCTTCCGCATGCAGATGTTCAAAATCGGTAGTAAACTGTCCACCCAATTCCTGGGCCTTTGACTGAATACTTTGATAGATCAGTGGGATCACATCTTCTCCCCTGCGAAAAGCGGTAAGTAAATCAGTTTCTTCTTTTGAAAACAAACAATTTTTCATCTTTCCGTCTGCAGTCAATCGCATACGATTACAACTACTGCAAAAAGGAGCACTCATTGTACTGATTACAGAGAATGTCCCCACGTGACCTGGCACCTGGTATCCTTTTGCTGTATCATGGGCCTCATCTTGTAATCGAATAATTGCATACTTTTTTTCGATTAACTGCAACATTTGATGGTAAGAAAAAACTTTGTTGCTGGTCCATCGGTTGCCGGTAAAGGGCATAAACTCAATAAAACGGACGTGTATCGGCTCATGCTTTGTCCACTCCACAAAATCATTGATCTCATTTTCATTCAATCCCTTCATGACTACCACATTCACTTTTATATGAAATCCTTTATTCATTAAAAGATGAATATTATCGAACACTAATTTAAATTGATTACGTCTCGTTATGAGTTCAAATTTTTCAGATTGAAGTGTATCCAGGCTAATATTCAGTGATCTGATATTAGATTCTTCCAGTACATCTGCGAATTTATGCAGTCGTGTAGCGTTTGTGGTAAGTGTAAGTTTTACAGGTAGTTTTGCCAGGGCAAGAATTATCTCTTGTGCATCTTTTCTAAGCAGTGG
>JBKJPO010000347.1:0-3260 GCA_046595095.1 Chitinophagaceae bacterium | reverse complement strand
GCCCAGGAAACACAACTTCTTGCAGGGCAATGGTATGTAAATATCCACACAAGTGGTTTCCCGGGCCGCAGTCAGCGTATAGGTATTTGAATACGACCCGCTAGTAACACCCAGTGGGAATCCTGTAAACCCAACCACTACTGAAGCATTCGTACCCGGAGGCGCAGGCGCATGAAAATGAGCAGCAGTGGTGGGGAATTGCAGACCAGTGAAGGTTACTGTAAAACTTAAAGCTTTAGATATACTATTATAGGTTCCCGTTAAATTTCCCACTGCAGTCGATGGATTTGGGGGCACTTCCTGCGATCCGCTTAATGTCAAACTGAAGGATGAAGCAGCGGCTTCTTTTAATTGCCCTCTTATTTCTCCACCAGGATACAAATTGGTGTGAACATTAACATACCATTGCCCGTAAAATAGTTGGCCCTCTTGTGCAGCTGTTAGCGTATAGCTGTTTGAATATGATCCTGAAGTTACGCCTACAGGGAAGCCTACGAAACTTATCACAACCGGGGCATTAGAACCCGGGGCCGCAGGCGCATGAAAGTGAGCAGCAGTAGTTGGACTTGCCAAACCTGTAAACATAACAGAGAAGCTCAAAAGATTTGTCACATCATCATAAGTTCCAGTCAAACTTCCTAACCCGGTTGAGGGATTTGGGGGGACTTCCTGGCTACTGGTTAAAATGATGTCAATCGTATAAATGGTGGCATTAGATTTATTAGGAATGAATGAAAGTATTGCTACGATTAAAAGTGAACTGGAGAATAGTTTGTATAAATTTTTCATGGCTTTTTGATTTGTTGATTTTATAGTTGGATTAACGGAAGTTACGCAAATATGAATTATGAATACTGATTACTCAATACCAATATTTATCCAGGCGTTAATTCGCAAATTGCAGATTCAAATTACAAAGAAACTAACAGAATACACAAACCAAAATCCATTATATAAATAGGTTTTAGTAGCAAGCTTTAGCCATGAAAACTTAGATTAAAAACAATCTTTCCAATGTAAAGCCTCTAACAAAAAATCATAACGAAAGAGATTAACGAGAAACGAGAAATCAGAAACTTTAAACCACATTCTAAAACCCAAAACGTTATTGCTTACCCCACACCTCCCCCTGGCCCTTCTCTTCTTCACATCACCATAGAATCAATCAAGCACCCTCTCCACCCTCACCAATTTACCCGCTTCATTTATTCCTTCCACAACCACTTTCAAGCTATTGGAAATATCATTATTATAAAAAGTAAATTCGAAAGTTTTGTTAGCGTCATCTATTATCACGTCAGGTTTCCAGTATACAGTGGTTTGTATATCCATACTTTTATTCTGGAGATTTTCTGCGATGCTGTAATCGTCGTGGTAAAATTCTTTGACAGGAGAGTAGCCCGGAATTTTTACACGGTGTAGTTTTGTCTTATTCCGCTTTTCATTTTCGGTCATCAGGTCTTCCTCACTTTTGAGGTAGATGTAAAGACCAGAGGCAAAAGGTTCGGTGAAATCATTTGGTACATACTTCACATAAGCGATGTCAGTCATCCTGAGGTTGTTCATGAACATGGGTAAAACCCTACGCTCATCTACATATAAGGCCATGCGGCCGCGGGATTGTGGTAGTTTCCATCGCATCAGGTAACTCATTACATTCGGAGAATTCTGCGCTACGTCATCGTTCAAAATATCAAAGCTTCTTCCACCTCTTGTTCCCTTATATAATTTTGCATACTTTTCATCCATCAGGTCCATTGGCGATCGGCGTTTTACATTCACCTTCACTTCCTGCAATAATTTTGAACGCTTGTCTGCGTTATTCCTGGTCAGGCCATCCACAACGCTTTGTTTAATCGAACGCATTTTATTATTGAATGTTTCATACTCATAGCTTGTGTCGATACGTTGGTTAAACATCAATGGCACAAAGTTTAAATTCATTGTTGGTATTATTTCCACGTTTTGTTTAACAGCTTTTGATTTTGTTACTCCAAAATAAAGCGTGGCCGTATCTGTAAATATCAAGTTGTCCTGTTTAAAGAATCCATTTTCATCTGCAGTAGCAATAAATGTTCGATTAGTACTATCCTTCGTACGTATGATCAGACTTACATTTGCATGGGGAATTATCTGATCCTTCTTGTCTGTAACCATACCGGTAAAACTGATGTAGTTATCTTCAACAAGGCTCTTACTGGATCGGGATGATGGAAGAGACGCCTGTTCCCAGTTGTACCTCCGCCATCCATTGGTTAGCATTACCAGGTCCAGAAGACTTTTATTTTTACCTGCCGCATATCCAAAATATTGATCAGGTTGGTAAATGCGCCCTTTTATTTCCGGTCCAAAAAGCATGTCTGAATAAATGTTGTGATTTTTCTGTGTAACAAGATTGGCATCTGAGACTGCTATGGATAAAGTTTGCTGAAGTGAATCTGCGGATT
This sequence comes from Chitinophagaceae bacterium, assembly GCA_046595095.1. Classification (GTDB taxonomy): domain Bacteria; phylum Bacteroidota; class Bacteroidia; order Chitinophagales; family Chitinophagaceae; genus Ginsengibacter. Next base: position 813 of record JBKJPO010000347.1, on the reverse strand, counting down.
TTAATATAATCGTATTCTTTCCTCTCTTGCCAACATTCATTTCGATGATATCAATAGTGGCATGGGATTGATAATTATTATTATCCACAAAAACGATTCTTTCAACAAGAGGCTGCATGTCTTTGCTGAATACCGTTACCTGCACAACACCAGTTGGAATACTGGAAGTTGGAATAGTTCCAGATGGATTCTTTATATTATCGGTATTAGTTTTTGCTGAATAGATCAGGTTCTTTCCTGAAGTGGCAATAACAAAGAGTTCATCATATGGAACTGCAGGAAGCGGATTCTGGACCGAGTACCATAATTGATTTTTTTGCTGCTTTACCTGTAGCGATACTCCTTGGGTTGAAGCGGAAGGGAATGGTGTTATTCGCAACTTACCGGCATAATCATTCCATTCCACACGATAGGTTTCGTTTTCTACAGGATAAAATTCAAATGAACCCATACCATCGTGTACAGCAGTTATGCTATCTATAAATTTATTCTTGTTGTCCCTGATGACGCCACGTAAGTCAAAAGGTGTTCCATCACTCCGGGATGCTTTAAAAGCTATCCTGTTTGCAACATTATTTATAAAAGCCCCTCCTTCAGCAAACAACTGTAGTGAAGTTAGATAAGATGGATTTTTTATGGCTTTATAATCTTCTCCTATAACTCTTATTGTGGCAGAATACAATTTTGCATATTCATTGGCTAACATTTTTTTTGTAAAAGATCTTATGATCAATTGGCCGCTGGCAAGTGAATCCGGTAACGTAAACTGTCCGGCTGTTGTACCGGCGATGATCGGGGAAGTAAATTGGAAAA
>JBKJPO010000242.1:0-2775 GCA_046595095.1 Chitinophagaceae bacterium | reverse complement strand
GTTTGAGGCAGGAGGAAATACAAAATCAAATAATCTTACAGGTTCACAAATATCCATAAGCTGGCGCAACCGGAATACATTTAGGGAAGCAGAACTCCTTACCATAGCACTATCCGGCGGTTTTGAAGTTCAGTACAGTGGGCAGTTCCAGGGGTTCAATACTTATCGCCTGGGCGCAGAAGCGACCTTCAGTATTCCCAGGTTCGTAATTCCATGGGTAAAGCTCAACACATCGGATGCATACGTTCCCCGGTCGATCATCCAGTTGGGGTACGACGTACTTAACCGAAATAAATTATACCTGCTCAATTCATTCCATGGCAATATTGGTTATGCATGGAAACCCAATGGTCGTAAAGAACATATTCTATACCCTATTTCGCTAAATTATGTACAGCCATTTAATGTTACGAAACTATATACTGACAGTGCAAAGAATAATATCACGCTTAGAAATGCGATCGACACCCAATTCATTCTTGGTTCCAACTATAGTTTTACTTATGATGAAAGAATTGAAACCAACAGGAGAACAGGTCTTTTCTTCAATGGTATAGTGGATCTTTCAGGAAATACCGCAGGCGTATTTGTGGGTAAGAATGCAAAAACCGGTGCTAAAGAAATTTTCGGCGCAGCCTTTTCACAATATCTGAAGGGCCAGGTGGATACGCGCTATTTCTTCAACATCACAAAAAATAAATTACTGCTGGCAAACCGTGTGGTAGGTGGGATTGGTTATCCTTATGGCAATTCGAGATCCTTACCCTTCATAAAACAATTTTTCATAGGTGGCACTAATAGTATACGGGCATTCAGAAGCCGTTCACTTGGACCAGGAAGTTATAAAGACACCACGAGAAGGAAAGGTTTTCTTGCTGATGAATCAGGAGATGTAAAACTCGAATTCAACACTGAGCTCAGGAACCGTTTCAACAATGTTTTAGAAGGTGCCTTGTTTATTGATGCCGGAAACATCTGGCTTTATAATTCAGATTCTTTGAGACCCGGTGCTAAGTTTACAAAAAACTTTTTGAAAGAATTTGCAGTTGGTGCCGGTATTGGCATAAGGCTCGATTTCCAGATCTTACTGTTAAGGATAGATGTAGCCATGCCTTTGCGTAAGCCATGGCTGCCGGAAGGTAAGCGATGGGTGTTCAACCAGATCGATTTAGGAAACGGGGAATGGAGAAAACAAAACCTGATTCTGAACCTGGGGATCGGTTATCCTTTTTAATATTCAATCAAAAAGCTATCGCGTCTATACTTCGGCGTCATAGTAATTACAGCAACCAACGCGAAGGTTTTGTGTATATGGCTACTTTCTCAAAAGTATCATCCCGTTTTGGACTTCTGTTTCGACCTCCTGAAAAATGGCTTTAAGAATACTCATCAGCTTTTACGCACCGCGTTGCGCTTGCCTGGAACTCCCAACGTCTCCTGTAACCCGGTGAAAATTGTTTTCCATACCAGGTTAAAAAATGACTTGTAAGGATCGCGATCATACTGTACTATATATCTTCTTGTATCACCTTTATGCGGGTTATCATCTTTTACAAATTTATTTGCGATGATGCTTCTGAAAGTTTTTCTTTTGAATTTGTTTGTCTGTTCATCCATCTTCAATAATTTAATCTTTAGGCCATCATACAAGAATTCAAGGTCCCCTCTTGCCATCATGTCATTACCGGAAAATTTAAATTTAATGCTATTAAAGTGACCGGTATCTATTTCAATCAGCGCAAGTGGTCTCGCTAAAATATTTAAACTCCGGGCATTTGCTTGCCCGGCGCTACCAATTATTTTGAAACCGCCTTGGCGGCTACTAAGATCAAAATCTATTGCCAGTTCAAAGGGAAGATGGCCTAAAACTTTTGTTTGCATGGAGGCAGTGAGCAAATTATTCACTTTGATGGCTTCTGTTTGATTAGTAATGTTTTTGAGCATGATTTTACTATCCACCATTCTAACTTTGCCACTGCTATCACTTAATGGATTTTTTTCCTTGTACTCTATGAGGGTATGATTGAATTCACCACGTTTGATATTTACAGGCATCCCGGCTTTTAGTAAAAGCTGGTGCGGATAATTCCCAACTTTACTCACAGGTTCAAGCTTATAACTTAAGTCGCGGAATATCTTTATCGAAGAACTGTTCACAATAATTGCATCGGCAAATAATTTTTTATTCACCAGGGAAGTAACATCTACACCTTTAATATTGATTCCATTAAAAAGTAGTTCGTAACGGTCTTTTTGAATACCGGCTTTTTTCGCAAAGGAAATTTCATTCAACCGAGGGAGAAAAGTAAAACTCCCGATGTACAAATTATTACTGTGTGAGTTGAATTTAACCTCCGAAATTTTGGAACTATAGGAAGCATCCGGATTATCAAATGAGAGGTCATGACATGAGAAATTCATTTCCTCAAAATGCAAAAGGGGACGCTCTTTAATTTCCCTAAATTGCCTGGCAACAATTTTACTTAAGCTAAGCGAGATCTTTCCAACTGAGATATTATTTTTACTATCAACCAGGGGGTTCCCGATGATTCGTATTTCAGGAAATTGGATATCCCTGATGTTTATTCCATACACTTTTGAAAAGCCGGTTGTATCTTTTTCAGTACCTGGTTTTGCCCGTTTATTTTTCAACGATTCCGAAAAACCCTTTTCTGCATAAAATAATATTTTACCCGCGTGCACGGTATTAGCAAGTATCACTTTATTTTTGATGAAAGCTTCTGTATTCAATCCATCAAAAGAGAAGTTGTGTAT
>JBKJPO010000520.1:0-3110 GCA_046595095.1 Chitinophagaceae bacterium | reverse complement strand
CAGAAAACTATCGATTACGTATATGCGCTTTACAATAATGTTGCCACTGGCTTTCTGAATGAACAGATCAATATAAAAATTTCAACTATTAATGTGTGGACCTCCGCGGATCCGTATCGTGGTGATACAAGAGAAAATGCCCTGGCCGATCTTGCAGCTACCTACCAGGATAATTTTTGGGGTAATATATGTGTTGGGCTGGATTATAGTATCAACCGGAATCCGGGAAGAAGCGGCATAGCCGGCGCTATAGGAAGGGTAAAAGGAGAAGCTCCCGGTAATTGCCCAGCTTATACTGTTGCTGATCATCCCTTTTGTTACAACGACCTTGATTATCTTAATATAAATGTTCAAAATTTTCCTACGGGAACAAACGTAACGCAACAACAGGTTTACCTCGTGATGCATGAGTTGGGACACCTTCTTGGATCTGCGCATACGCAATGGTGTGGTTGGCCATTAAATACCAATCCAATTACATTTGGAGCGTTGGATAATTGCTTTGCGGTGGAAGGTACATGTTCTCCCGGCCCCGCACCCCCGGCAACCGGCGGAACCATGATGAGCTATTGTGTTGGTGCCGGGCAGTTCGTAAATTTCAATAATGGTTTTGGTACCTTGCCCGGCAATGCAGTCAGGAATTTTGTAGATGGCAGTGTCTGCATTACCAATTGCCCTACCTGCCCGTCTTCGCTCTCTATCGGCAACCTGGGTAATGGACCCAATCATTTTGAAGCTTCCGATGCAATATTTGCCAATGGAATTTTACCGGCCGCCAGTGTTTCTACCCTTGATGCCGGATCAAGAATTACTTTATCACCGGGATTCAGGATAATTGAAGGGGCAAGAGCAAAAGTGATCATTAATGGTTGTGGAGGAATTAGGTAATGGAAAAACAAGGGACGCAGTTCATATAAGCAATCTCTTTTGAAATGGCTATCAAACCATGTGGAAATACACGTCGCAGCCTTAAAAAAAATCTTTTCTCAAACAGGGATTAGGATCTACATCATTCAACAAATTTTATTCTTTAATTTTGGACTTCCTGGTTAAAAATTGCCAGGAGCACTCCGAATCATAGCAATGAATATTATCGATACAGATCGTTTGATCCTCCGCAAGTTTAGCGTAGAAGATGCACGTTTTGTTTTAGAACTTGTTAATACCCCTGGGTGGTTGAGGTTCATTGGCGACAGGGGATTACGGGAAATTAAAGACGCCGAACACTATATCCTCGAAAGGATATTGTCCTGCTATGAAATATTTGGATTTGGAATGTATCTTGTTGAACTGAAAGATAGAAGCATTCCGATTGGCATGTGTGGACTAATAAAAAGGGAGATTCTTGAACACGTTGATATAGGTTTTGCCTTTCTCCCCGCACATGTCGGTAAGGGATATGCGCTTGAGGCGGCTTCCGCTACAATCTCATATGCAAAGGATATTCTTGGATTAATAAAGCTAGTCGCGATTACGAATACAGATAATCTTAGTTCGGTGAAACTGTTGAAAAAATTAGGAATGAATTTCCAAAAAATGATCAAACTTCCCGCAGAAAAAGAAGAGATAATGCTCTTCGGAAATTAACAATTAACCTTCAAATATTAATCATTAATTCTGCACTTTCATAAGCTCAATAATCTCCGGCCAATCGGTTTTATATAAACCTTCAAGCATTTCCATGTCTTCTTTTTCAAGCGGTACTATCCCGGAAGTATTTTCATCAACCTGTAGTGCTGTGCGAAGCCCGGGGATAACTGTACTTACCCGGTCATTGCTAAGAATATAACTCATAGCAAGAGAGGTTTTACTGATATTATATTTACTGCATAGCGGCCACAATTTTGTCTCCAGGATTTCAACCGATCTGCGTATAATCCCGGGCGTTAACCTAAATTGACGATGATCATTTTTACCGAATACATTATCAGTAGAAAATTTCCCGGTAAGTAATCCGAATTGTAATGGCATCCTGGCGATTATCCCATAACCCTTTCCTCCAGCTTTCTTTATTATATCAGTGCCTCCCTGGTTGATGAGGTTGTGAACAAGTTGAAAGCAATCCCCGCTTTTTTTCGCCATCATATACTCTGCCTCGGGCCAGGGGATAAAAGTATTTAATGATAATCCCCAGTAACGAATCTTGCCCTGGCTCTTTAGCAGTTCCATGGTGGCTGCACAATCATCCTGGTCAAAATGGCTAATACGTGCAGAATGTAACTGGTAAATATCCAGTTGATCTCTTTTTAATCTCTTCAGACTTTTTTCACAAGCCTCCATAATATACTTACCGGAATAATCAAGGCTGATTGAATCATTTATCGCCCTGTGGCCAACTTTAGTGGCTATTACAATATCCTTTACGCCATACAATACTTTGCCGAGTAATTCTTCCGAATGCCCAAGGCCATAAAAATCAGCGGTATCAAAAAAATTAATTCCTGCATCAAGCGCTTTATGAATTGCTTCTACAGAAGTATTATCATCTGCCGGCCCCCAACCAATCGGTACTTTACCTACTACCGCATCACCACCGATTGCCCAGCAGCCAAAACCTACTTCACTTACGAGTAATTCAGTACAGCCAAATTTCCTGTAGTTCATGAGAATCGTTTAAATTGTTTAAATCGTTTAAGGGTTTAAGAGGTTCAAGAGGTTCAAGAGGTTCAAGAGGTTCAAGAGGTTTAATAGGTTAAGGAGGAGAGGGCTGGTTTTTATTAAACCCATAAACCATTACCTCTTAAACCTCTTAAACCTCTTAAACCTCTTGAACCTCTTAACCCTCTTAAACTTTGTATGGTGCAGGTAAATTATTCATCTTGTGGCAGTAGGTAGTGGCAGTGGGTGTCAGTTGAAGGTAAATATTTAAAGTAAACTATCTTAAGTTTTAATGTTCTGTCTACTTCCACTGCTACTGCCTACTGCCACTGCCACTGCTACCGCCCACTTGGCCATAACTGGCATCAATGCATAAGATCCTTATCCAGTCCGGTTTTAACAATTTTTTTGTGATGTTTGAAATGATAATTTGCGTAATAAGTTGATTTTGCCACAGATTCAATGGGGTATATTTTTACATCAGAATAAGAATAACTACTACCGATTAATGA
>JBKJPO010000452.1:0-2722 GCA_046595095.1 Chitinophagaceae bacterium | reverse complement strand
TTAATTGTTTTATCTCCTGATGAAGTTACTATTCGCTTATAATCCGGGCTGAATTTAACATACCATATGGCTGCCTTGTGCCCTATGAGATCAAATAGCATCTTGCCGGTTCGTGTATCCCATATTTTTGCCGTATTATCCCAGGATGCTGTCACAACCTGCCTTCCATCACCACGGAATTCAGCCATCCATAATGCGGAAGTATGGCCTTTAAGCTCCGCAATAGTTTGACCAGTTAACAGGTTCCAGACCCGGGCAGTACTATCAGCAGAAGCACTAACAATAAAAGTACCATCCCTGCTAAACTGTGCCGAATAAACTGCGCCCTTATGTCCCTTTAAAATTGAAATAACCTTGCCGGTTTCTGCATCCCATATCCTCACTGTACTATCATAAGAAGCTGTAACAAGTTTTTTCCCGTCAACATTAAAAGCCACTGTTTGAACTGCATCCTTGTGCCCTCTAAGATCTTTCAATAATTTTCCGGTGGCAGCATTCCAGATCTTTGCAGTTTTGTCATTTGATGCTGTTATAATCTTATTTCCATCTTTGCTAAACTCTGCAGACCACACTTTATCCGTATGTCCTTTCAGATCAAACATCCATTCACCGCTAATCGCATTCCATATTTTCGCAGAGCTATCATTCGAAGCTGTGACGATCCGTTTTCCATCCGGGCTGAAAGCGGCAGCATACACAAAGTTCGTGTGTCCCACAAGGTTAGCTAATAAATTTCCGGAGTGAGCATCCCATATTTTGGCTGTTTTATCATGTGAAGCTGTTACAATTCTTTTTCCATCAGTGCTGAATACTGCAAGCTGCACCGGGCCTGTATGGCCGATAGGCAACATCAATTTTGCCTTTTGAGCGTACACTGGGATAAAAAAGAATGTTGAAAGAAAAATCAACAAAAAACATGTACTACTGTACAATGCCTTTCTTAGAAACTGCATCTTCTTACTATAATTTAAAGCATATTAAAGTTGTAGGCTGAAAATAACCAGGCTTTTTGACTAAGATTTTTGATGAGACTTTGATGAGGTTCTTGTATAGTCTCCATCAATTTTTTAGTTTGATAGGTACTATTTAACCCAACGGGTTATACCAGAGAATATTGGTGGTTTCTTCAATGGAGAAGTTCACAAAAAGAATTTTTGCGGCTGCTCTAAATAGGAGATCGAAAGCAATACACTATCAAGGCAATTTATTGCAGATAGTTGAATCGGTCGGTAGTAAATGTAAATAAAAAAATGTAAGAAATCTGAAGTTCTTCGGTTTAACCTGGAAAATTACAAACAGAGTTTTTTAGCTGCTATGAGTCATCTTCGCCCCTTGAAAAAATTAACCATTCCAGGTTAGGAAATAATTTGGCTTTGATAAGTGACCTGGCTGGAAAAGGATCACTCGTATTTACAACAGTTCATTCAAAGTCTTCAGTTTAAACAAACAGCTTTAAAGACCGCATATACGCCGCTCCATCCTCCGCAGCTTTGAGCGGTGTTGTATCCGTATAACGTTCCTGTTCAACTAAATAATGTTTAGCCCCAAACGATTTGGTTTCTTTCAGAATTTTAGGGAAATCGATAATGCCTTTCCCCAACGTAACCGAACCATTTGTTTCTGTTGCGGGAATATTTTTCATGCGGTCTTTGACATGCAAAAGTTTGAATCGCCCGGGATGAGCTTTCATCCAGGCAATAGGATCCTGGCCAGCAGTCACTACCCAGTATACATCCATTTCAAAGAAAACTAAATTTTTATCGGTGTCATCCATGAAAATATCCTGGGGGAATTTTCCTTCCACAGGTTTGAAAGAATAATCATGATTGTGATAGGCAAAACGGATCCCGTTCTTTTTACATATTTCACCATATCGATTGAAATTGGCCGCGACTTTTTTGTACTCATCTAATGTTTTTTTTTGCATCGATGGACATATCATATATTCTATTCCAATCTCTGCCGCTTCCGCAACCTTCCTTTCAAAATTTTCAATCACTTTGCAATGACTTGATAAGATTACCATGCCCAGGCCATCCAGGTGCTTCTTGAACTCAGTATATTTCATTCCCCAGTACATACCTAATTTGTCGTGTTCATAACTTTCAACCTGCTTATATCCAAACGAGGCGATCTTTTTTAAAACATCTTTCGGGTCTTCTGCCATTACATCACGTACTGTATAAAGTTGTAATCCGAATGGATAGTTTTCGACTATTTTATTTGCGGTATCTGAATTGCTACAAGACAATAAGCTGCTGCTGAATCCTGTGAGCGCAACTCCTGATACTAATGCAGAGGATAATTTTAGAAACTCTCTTCTTTTGCTAATCATTGGGTTAATTTGATATGAGTGTTTAATCAAAGTTGCTAATCAAACTATTTGGTCTTTAACTCCACCCCCTTTAATTTTTTTCTTCTCTTTGAAAAGGATGGCAAATAAAATTAAAACTGCAAGTGCAATACCAGCCGGTACAAGCCAAATATTCTTCCATTCATGCAATTGCTCAACCTTGTATCGATCAGCAATAATACCTGCAAACCAAAAACCAATTAACATCCCTACACCATAAGTTGCCAGTGTGATCAGGCCCTGGGCAGAAGATCGAATTCGCTCACCCGCTTTCTCGTTGGTATATATCTGGCCTGTAACAAAAAAGAAGTCATAACAAATCCCATGAAGAATTATCCCTCCATAAAGCATCCACATCCCGCTACCAGT
>JBKJPO010000338.1:0-11678 GCA_046595095.1 Chitinophagaceae bacterium | reverse complement strand
ATTTTGTCGGGATGACAAGATTCGAACTTGCGACTTCACGCCCCCCAGACGTGTACTCTAACCGGGCTGAGCTACATCCCGTTTTTACGGTATAGTTCAAAAGTAATCAATTTACATTAAGAGGGGTGGGAAGTAGCAGTTGGCAGTAGCAGTTGGCAGTAGCAGTAAGAACCCAGCAGCAGTGACTGCTACTGCCAACTGCCAACTGCCACTGCTAATCGCTACTGCCACTGCCAACTCTTCTCACAAATTCCCCTATCTTCGCGCAACCCAAATTACTAATGAAGGTTTTAATAAAAGGCGCTACCATACATTCCCCCCTTTCTCCCCATCACGGGCAAATAAAAAATATTTTCATTCAAAACGGACTTATTGAAAAGATCGGATCTGATAATTCGATTGAGGCTGATAAAGTGATCGACATCCCTAAATTGCACGTTTCTGCAGGCTGGGTTGACTTATTTGCAAATTTCGCCGATCCCGGTGATGAATACAAGGAAACACTCGAGTCAGGGGCAAGAGCTGCTGCTGCGGGAGGATTTACAGATGTGTTCCTGGCACCAAATACAACCCCGGTGGTGCACAACAAATCGCAGGTGGAATACATCATGCAGAAAAGTAAGGCACTCGATGTTAACCTTTACCCCATTGCCGCCATCACAAAAAATGCTGAGGGAAAAGAGTTAAATGAAATGTATGATATGGCTCAATCAGGGGCGATCGCTTTTTCAGATGGAACCACTGCAATTCAATCTCCTGGCATACTTTTAAAAGCCTTGCAATACGTGCTTGCTATAAATGGAACAATCATCCAGTTGCCTGGCGACAACAGCATTGCTACTGGCGGATTGATGAATGAAGGGATTGCTTCGACACGGCTCGGTCTACCTGGTAAGCCTGCTATCGCAGAAGAATTGATGGTTGCAAGAGATATCGAATTACTCAGGTATACCGGTTCTCGATTACACTTTACCGGTATCTCCACAAAAAAATCGGTCGAGCTTATTACAAAAGCTAAAGCTGAAGGCCTGCAGGTAAGCTGTTCCGTTACCCCTTATCACCTCTTTTTTAATGATGAGGATCTTAACGATTACGATACTAACCTAAAAGTAAATCCACCCTTGCGAACAAGGGAAGACATGTTATATCTTCGTGAAGCCATAAAAGATGGGAGGATCGATTGCTTTGCATCACATCATCTTCCACAGAATTATGATTGCAAGGTTTGTGAATTTGAATATGCCAAAGATGGAATGATCGGCCTCGAAAGCATGTTTGGCGCAGCCATCAGTTGTGGCATCAGGCTTGAAGATTTTATCAGGATGCAGACATCCGTGGCAAGAAATATATTTGGAATGCAGAAGGTTGAGATCGAAGAAGGAGCAGGAGCATGTCTGAGTTTATTTCTTCCAGGAGATGAATATGAGTTCTCAAAAGCGCATATTTATTCGAAGTCTGGTAACAGTCCATTTATTGGAAAAAAATTAAAAGGAAAGCCTATAGGCATTATTAACCGGGACAAAGTATTTTTGAATCAAATAAAAATTACATAATGGAAACAGTAGTTACTACTCCCGGTGCAAAAGCATTGGTTATCGCCCTCCTTATGATCGTTCTCAATATTGGTTTCTATCTGTCAGGTGTAAGGGCCGATAGCCCCATACAGTATATAATGTATGCAGTCTTACTCATTGGGGTGATAATCTCTATAAACATGTTTGGAAAACAAATCAATTATAATGCTTCTTTTGGAAACTATTTTGCGCATGGATTCAAGGTGTCATCGATTGTTACAATTATTATGATCGTCTACCTTATCGTATTCCTGCTTGTATTTCCCGAGTATAAAGAAAAGGTTATTACCGAAGTAGAAAAAAAGATGAGGGCTGAAGGGAAAGTTTCCGATGAACAGATTTCACAAGGTATGGCTATGTGGCGCAAAGGATTCCTGGTATTTACCATTGGCGGAACTCTCTTAGGCAACCTGATCATTGGCGTAATTGCCAGTCTCATCGGTGCTGCAATGACAAAAAAAGACAAGAATAACTATCAACAGGATATAAGTAAAATAGGATCATAAATGGACATCTCCATAGTTATACCATTATACAACGAAGACGAATCACTCCCAGAACTGGCGAGCTGGATTGAGCGGGTTATGAATGAAAATAATTTCAGTTATGAAGTGATAATGGTGGATGATGGCAGCCGTGATAAATCATGGGCTGTGATACAAAGTCTCAGGTGCAAAAATTCAAGGATAAAAGGCATTCGCTTCCAGAGAAATTATGGAAAGAGCGCAGCATTGAATGAAGGGTTCAAAGCCGCATCTGGTAATGTGGTTATCACGATGGACGCCGATATGCAAGACAGCCCCGAGGAGATCCCCGAGTTATACAACATGATCAAAGCAGATGGTTTTGACATGGTTAGTGGCTGGAAGAAAAAAAGATTTGATAGCAAGTTATCCAAAAATATTCCTTCCAAATTGTTTAATGCGGCAACAAGAAGAGCTTCTGGTATTGACCTACATGATTTTAATTGTGGACTGAAAGCTTACAAATTAAAATTGGTGAAAAGCATTGAGGTTTATGGAGAGATGCATCGCTACATTCCGGTACTGGCAAAGTGGGCGGGCTTTATGAAAGTGGGTGAAAAAGTTGTGAGCCATCAGCCCCGGAAATATGGAGTTACTAAATTTGGATGGGAGCGATTCGTAAATGGTTTTCTTGATCTTGCATCGATAATGTTTGTTGGTAAATTTGGTAAACGGCCAATGCATTTTTTTGGATTATGGGGAACCCTTTCATTTATGTTTGGCCTGATCGTTTTCATTTACCTGAGCATCTCGAAATTTTTCTTCGACCAATCGGGAATGACTCAGCGCCCGCTTTTCTTTTTTGCAATTCTATCAATGATCATCGGTACTCAACTTTTCCTGGCGGGGTTTCTTGGCGAACTAATTTCACGTAACTCAGTAGAACGAAATCACTACCTGATTGAAGAAAAAACGGGACTCAGCCAGGAATCATAGCTATGCCTCAAGCAAAAAAAATTATCATCATCGGTCCTGCACATCCACTCAGGGGTGGACTTGCCTCGTATGATGAACGTCTTGCCAGGGCATTTAATGAAGAAGGCCACCAGGCTAAGATTTATACTTTTTCCCTGCAATATCCCAGGTTTATTTTTCCGGGAACTACACAGTATTCTGCTGAACCAAAGCCAAAGGATATTGATATCCTTGTGGAAATAAATTCAATAAATCCGTTCAATTGGTTAATTGTAGGCAACAAGCTTAAAAAGGAAATGGCAGATATTATTGTGGTTCGGTTCTGGCTACCATTGATGGGCCCCGCACTTGGCAGTATTTTAAGGATAGCAAAGAGAAATAAACATACCAGGGTCGTCTGTATTGCGGACAATATTATTCCTCATGAAAAAAGACCCGGTGATACCGCTTTTACCAAATGGTTTGTAAAACCTGTGGATGCATTCATTACCATGAGTGAAAAAGTATTGCATGACTTAAAGACATTTGGTATTACCAGGCCTTCTAACTTTGTCCCCCACCCTTTGTATGATAATTTCGGTACTATAGTCTCAAAACAGGAAGCAAGAAAAAAACTGGGATTAGACTCGGACCAAAGGATAATATTATTTTTTGGGTTCATCCGTAAATACAAGGGGCTTGATATCCTCCTCGATTCCATGGCAATTTTGAAAAAGGAAAATCGCACAGATATCAAACTACTTATTGCCGGGGAATTTTATGAAGCAAAAGAACAATACGAAACACAAATACAAAATACAGGGATTGCTGATATGCTGATCATGCGAACAGAATTCATCCAGGATGGCGAAGTACGGTATTACCTATGCGCAGCTGATTGTGTAGTGCAACCCTATCGAAATGCCACGCAAAGTGGAGTAACTCCACTCGCCTATCATTTTGAGAAGCCGATGATCGTCACAAACGTTGGCGGTTTACCTTCGCTTGTGCCTGATGGTGAGGTTGGCCTGGTCGCAGAGCCTGATGCGCCATCTCTTGCAGAAAAGATCAAAGCTTTTTACGAAATGGGTGAAGAACATTTCTTACCTTATTTGCTGGAAGAGAAAAAAAAATATAGCTGGAAGAATATGGTGGAGGCCATACTTCAAAGTTGAGACGATAGTTTTCAATTGTATGAGCTGTAATTAAAGTGCGCCAAAAGATTTAGACAGTTATGTTTATCCAAAAATCACTTTAATCACAGTTCAGACCATATAAGCGCAATACCTTAATTTCGCAGCTTCAGATTACATTCAATTACGATGATTTACAGATCAAAAGCCCCATTGAGAATAGGTTTAGCCGGAGGCGGCACCGATGTTAGTCCTTATAGCGACCAATTTGGAGGAGCCATTTTAAATGCTACAATTTCCCTGTTTGCATATGCTAATATCGAACCACTCACGGAAAATAAAATAATTGTTGAAGCTCTTGACCGCAAAGAATCCGAAGTATATGACTGGTCGACCTCATTGCCAATAAATGGCAAACTTGATTTGTTGAAAGGAGCATATAACAGGATTCAAAAAGATTACGGCTTTAGCTTACCAGGTTTCAGGCTATCTACGTTCGTTGATGCACCTGCGGGTTCCGGTCTCGGTACATCTTCTACATTGATGGTGGCGATAATAGGTGCATTCACAGAAATGTTAAAGCTCCCGCTTGGCGATTATGATGTGGCTCACTATGCCTACCAGGTAGAGCGTAAAGATCTGTTGCTTGCTGGCGGAAGACAGGATCAATATGCCGCAACTTTTGGCGGCGTGAATTATATGGAGTTTTATGAAGATGATAAAGTAATCGTGAATCCTTTGCGCATTAAGTCTGAATACCTGCATGAACTTGAGAATAACCTTGTACTTTATTTCACCGCAACCAGCCGGGAAAGCGCAACGATTATTACCGAGCAGGTGAAGAATGTAAACAACAAGGATGAAAAAAGTATTGAGGCCATGCACCAGTTGAAAGAACAATCGAGAAGAATGAAGGAAGCTTTGTTGAAGGGCCGTTTAAACGAGTTTGGCGAAATCCTTGATTTTGGTTTTAAGCAAAAAAGACTCATGGCCGCCAATATTAGTAATTCGGCAATTGAAGAAATTTACGATGCAGCAAAAAAAGCGGGTGCTACCGGTGGTAAGATCAGCGGCGCGGGCGGTGGTGGATTTATGATCTTTTATTGTCCGGGTAACAGCTGCTATGTTGTTAAAGAAACACTTTTACAATTCGGTGGCGAAGTGAAGAACTATACTTTTACCAAATATGGATTGCGCAGTTGGGTAACAAATTAATATGTACGCAATCCATTCTTTAAAGAAATGACGATGAATAATAAGATCTCAAATATCATCAGTGAATCAATCGCGGTTAAGACTGCCGTGTTGGGCAATGAGCGTTTAATCAATACCGTTAAAGAATGTGTTGAACTGATCATCAAGGCTTTCAAAAATGGAAATAAAGTTTTGTTTTGCGGAAATGGGGGAAGTGCTGCGGACGCACAACATCTTGCCGCAGAATTTAGCGGCCGTTTTTACACAGACCGGGATGCCCTGCCTGCCGAAGCTTTACATTGCAATACGTCTTACATCACTGCGGTCGCCAATGATTATAGTTATGATGAAATCTATTCCCGTCTGATAAAAGGTATTGGCCAAAAAGGTGATGTGCTCGTAGGATTAAGCACTTCAGGAAACAGTAAGAATATTGTCAAAGCATTTGAAATGGCAAAAGAAAAAGGGATGCAAACAATTGGCTTTACCGGGGAGACGGGTGGTCAAATGAAAGAAATTTCTGATTACCTTTTAAATGTTCCATCCACGGACACTCCGAGAATACAGGAGAGTCATATTTTACTTGGTCATATCGTTTGCCAACTTGTGGAAGAAGGATATTTCGGAAATTAAGCTTGACATGGAACCATCAAGACGCGAAGGCGCTACGTCGCAGTACGAAATATCTATCAAACTTAGGGAGCTGATTAATTATTATGGGCTTATATAAAAGAATAAATAAATTCCCTGATGCCTGGTGAAGCAATCATACTTGCCGGTGGACTTGGAACCCGGCTGAGAACTGTAGTAGCAGACCTCCCGAAATGCATGGCTGAAGTTGCAGGCAAACCATTTCTCTTTCATGTTATTAAAGAATTACAAGCCAAAGAAATCGACAGTTTCATATTTTCTCTTGGTTATAAACACGAATTGATTGTAACCTATTTACAAGAAGAATTTCCCAAGCTTGATTTCAAATTATCCATAGAGGATGAGCCGCTTGGAACCGGCGGAGCAATTAAACTCGCGTGTAAAAAAGCTGCAGGAGATAATGTGCTCGTGGTGAATGGCGATACTCTTTTCAAAGTTAATATCCCAAAGCTATTATTATTTCACAGCAGCTGCAGAGCAGATTGTACCCTCACTTTGAAACCGATGCATAATTTTGACAGGTATGGTGTGGTAGAATTAAATGCAGATTATAGTATCCGGGATTTTAAGGAAAAACAATACTATGATTCTGGCCTGATAAATGGAGGAGTTTATGCAATTAATACAATTGAATTTTTGAAAGAACAATTGCCGGAGAAATTCTCTTTTGAAAAGGACTACCTGGAACAATATTTTGGCAAAAGAAGAATGTATGGAGTTGAAGAGGATGTATATTTTATTGATATCGGGATACCGGAGGATTTCGCAAGGGCAAATGCCGAATTGAAGTAAGACTGGTGGTTCAATAAAAAAATTATGAATAATATGCTAGACCTAAAAGAAATAAACAAAAAATGGACGCTCTTCATCGACCGCGATGGCGTTATCAATGAAGAAAAGGATATGGACTACATTCATACCTGGGAAGAATTCAGTTTCTACCCTGATGTAAAACTTGCATTGAAAATATTTGCAGAAAAATTTGGCCGCATTATCATCATAACTAACCAACGAGGGGTTGGAAAAGGACTAACCAAATTGGAAAATCTTGAAAAGATTCATTCAAATATGTTGGATGAAATCAAGGAAGCCGGTGGCCGTATCGACCGCATCTATTATTGCCCTGATATAGAAGATGAGAATCCCAACCGGAAACCTAATCCCGGTATGGGTTTACAGGCAATGGAAGATTTCCCTGAGATAGAACTCGGCGAATCAATTATGATTGGCAATACCCTTGGTGATATGGAGTTTGGCAGAAATCTTGGAGTAGCTGCTACAATATTTCTGAAAACAACCCATCCCGGAACAAAACTTCCGCATGCATTTGTTGACTTTGTTTTTGACGACCTGGCCTCAGTCTCAAGGGCATTGATCAATACCACCACATAGATAAATTGGATTCGTTAAAGTTTATTTTACCGCAATAAAACTGTAGTAATTTTGTTCTCATTTGACTTTATGAAGAAATTTTCCCTTGTATTTTTAATGTTCGTCGCGATCCATTTATCCGGAACGACTCAAAAGTTGAGCGTCGCTGATTTAAAATCATTGAAGACAAAAGAAGACTCTTTAAAAATATTTGCATTAAGAATTATCCAGGGACGTACAGCAAATGAGCGTTTCGAAGCTGATAGCCAATTCACAAGAATGCTCGTGAGGGCTTTAAAAACCAAACATTCAATACAATTTCGTTTTGATTCGCTCTACACCATTTCTAAACTTAGCCCCGCGGATAGTTCCTTCAAAATATTTACCTGGCAGATGGTAATCAACGATAACGTTGTACGCCAGCATGGGGCTATCCAGATGAAGACTCCTGATGGCTCTCTCCGCCTCTTTCCACTGATTGATAAATCTGACGTGACGATAAAACCGGGTGATACAATCAGCAATAATTTTGGATGGATAGGCGCAGTATATTATAAATTAATAGAGAAGGAAGCGAATGGGCGAAAGTATTATACGCTTTTAGGTTACGATGAAAATAATATTAAGAGCAATAAAAAAGTTGTAGAAGTCCTCTCTTTCTTTGATAAAGAGCCGGTATTTGGCGGCTCATATTTTAGCTATAAATCGAATACGCTCAATCAAAATTTTGGTAAGCGCTTCATTATGGAATATAAGAAAAACGCAAGCCCCCGCCTTACTTATGATAAAGACATGGACATAATCATCTTTGAACATCTCGTTTCAGAATCCGGGGAGGTAAATAAAAAATGGACCTTGATTCCGGATGGTGATTATGAAGGCTTGAAATGGATGAATGGAAAATGGGTACATGTGGAAAGCGTGTATGATGGAAAGGTTATCGAAAGCAGGAATGCAGTACCTAACCCGCTTCGTGACGCCCAGGGTAACATTATTGAAAATCAATTGAAAAATAATTCCGGAATTGATGAACCTCCGGCAAATGGTTCGAAGAAAAAATAAATAAGCGCTCCCGCTTTCTAAAAAATAACAAATTTTTTTTGTGCAATAATTATGC
The DNA here is from genome assembly GCA_046595095.1 of Chitinophagaceae bacterium. Classification (GTDB taxonomy): domain Bacteria; phylum Bacteroidota; class Bacteroidia; order Chitinophagales; family Chitinophagaceae; genus Ginsengibacter. The sequence goes on along the minus strand of JBKJPO010000338.1, from coordinate 3,220 downwards.
TGTTACATCAAAGGAGAAATATTCCTTATGCTCAGCATTACAATTCCTGCTCCATGTCATGAAGATTGGGGAACGATGTCGGCTTCTTCCCAGGGACGTTTCTGCAATTCATGTGAGAAAACTGTAGTTGATTTCACTACAATGAGCGATGAGGAAGTCCGTAATTACCTGGTGAATAAAAAAGACGAAAAGCTTTGTGGCAGATTTTCCAACATGCAATTAGGCCGCATAAAAATCCATCTCCCGGAAAATGTTTTTCAACTGAGTATGCCGGAATGGAAACGGTTTTTATTAGCCTGCCTGGTCGTTTTTTCAACCACATTATTTTCCTGTGACATTACCAACGATACCAACAATAAACAAATAGGTGAAACTAACGTGGTAGCTCAGTTGGTAAATGATACCGTACCAGAATTTTCTTCTGACCGCACAGTAGGCATGATAAGTTATCCATTAACAGATACTGTAGAATCAACTGAAGAATCACCTGATCTTTTTATCGGAGATATTGAAATAGCCAGGCCAGCTGATAAGCCAGGGATTGTTAAAGGTGAAATCGGGCCAGAGGTAAAGATGGAAAATGTTGCACCGCAGGAAGTTAAGCTGGGATCGAATCTTTACAAGCTAGGGATGATTTCCATTCAGCGTAGAAATATCGATACCTCATCTGTGCCTGTAATACCTGTCCATCAAAAGCAGGATACAATCAAATGCGCTGACCCAACTGATTCGTATCAATAGCATATTTATTATAAAGGATTTGTCTTAGGCATCTATAAGGAAACTGCCGAGGTCAATGATTTCACCCTGTCCCATTTTAAAAGAATTATGTGTAGAATCGAGGTCAACATCATCCATTACCCTGCTTCTGAAAATTTCTTTCTTATGCTTGTATACTACGAAATAAAAATCAGGCCTGGCCTCGAGTTTTGCGAGATCACCAAATTGGGTATTATCAATTGAGAAAGTTACAACACCATCTTCATCGGGATGGGATTCCCCGAGAAAATCATCATCAAAAAGATCTTTGTCAAAAAGTTTGACAGTATACCCACCTACAGTAACAGGACCATCAAAACCTTTTCCTATCAACTTTGCTTTAATGTAAATATCCATTTCATTATCTAAAGAAAAATCAGTCATGCTAAATGCGATTTAATTTGAACATTAATTTTTCGAAGGTAAACATTATTGGACTGAGTAGATTCAGATCCAGTTTTTACCATGGGGGAAAAAGCAGTGCCCATTTTGCAAAGCCCGAAGAGTTAAAATTAGTATAGCATGTGGCAAGATTTAAATTGCTCTCCCCCAATTTAATTTAGCAACCCCAACACTTTAACTCCCTTCTTTAAATTTCCCGCCTTATTAATGAATTTTAAAAACTCAATACAAAGAATACAGCCCAGAACCACAACCAGGATTACCCCCATTACATTCCAATCTAAAGATGTGGTTTTAAAAATAGTTTGTAAAAAAGGAATGTACACGATAAGCATTTGAAGAATAACTGTTAGAACAATAGCACCCCACATACCACGGTTTGCAAACATACCGGTAGAAAACATCGAATGATATACAGAACGAACAGAAAGCGCATTACCCAATTGTATAAAACAAAGTGTGGTAAATACTGCAGTTTGTTGAGTCCTTACATCGTAACCACTACTCATAACCCACCATTGCACAAAGATGCAAGCCAAAGCCATAACAGCTCCGGTGAGAAGTATTTTTGGGATCAATCCACCGGCAAACAAATTTTCCCCGGGAGGTCGTGGTGGCCGATTCATTATATTTTTCTCTGCCGGTTCTGCCACAAGGGCAAGTCCCGGTAATCCATCTGTTACAAGATTGATCCAAAGAATATGTATTGGAAGCATAGGAATGGGCAGGCCAAGAAGGGGTGAAAAGAAAATAACCAGGATTTCACCAAGGTTGCACGATAGTACATATAGAATAAATTTCCTGATATTTTCATAAATTCTCCTGCCTTCACGTACTGATTTAACTATGGTTGCAAAATTATCATCAAGCAAAATCATATCAGCCGCTTCTTTAGATACATCCGTACCCGTTATCCCCATCGCTACACCAATATCTGCCTGTTTTAAGGATGGAGCATCATTTACCCCATCTCCCGTCATGGCTACAAATTCTCCATTTTTCTGTAAGGCTTTTACGATATTTAATTTTTGCTCCGGTGAAACCCGGGCATAAACTGCAATATTTTTTATTTCGCGGGAGAATTCTGCTTCTGTGAGCTTTTCAAGATCTGCTCCTGAAATTACTGTTTTAAAATCTGCATCAATCATGTGTAAACGTTCAGCAATCGCATGCGCAGTGAGCGGCTGGTCTCCGGTTATCATCACTGTTTTTATCCCTGCTGTTTTGCATTGACGTATGGCTTCAATAACCTCTTCTCTTGGTGGATCAATCATTGCAGTCATCCCTAAAAAATCCAAATCCTTTTCTAAGGTTTCAATTACTTCCCCGGGATGTTGATCAAAAATTTTATAAGCAAAAAATAAAACCCTTAAGCCTTCTGCGGCCCATTTTCGATTAAGATCGAGCCATGCCGGAATCTCAGTTTGGTATTTTGCAGACAAAGCTTCCGCCATTTTTACAGGGGCGCCTTTTACAAATAAGATATATTTATCCTGGTGCTCATGAATAGTGCTCATCCGCATTCTCACCGAGTCGAAAGGCAATTTTGCCAGATAGGGAAATTTTTTATAGGCATCTTCTTTTAAATGACCCTTCTCTAAAGCATATTCGACTAATGCGGTTTCTGTTGAATCTCCCAACATACTATCATCCTTTGTAAATCTAACTTCATTATTTAAAATCATGGCAAAACCTAATAGCTCTTCATGCTCCGGCTCAGCCTGGAACTTCTCCACTTTCATAATATTTTGGGTAAGCGTTCCCGTTTTATCACTACAGATATAAGTGACTGAACCCAAAGTTTCCACCGCAGGCAAATTTCTCATTAAAGCTTTTTGCTTTACCATTCTTCTTGCGCCCTGTGCCAGTGCTATTGTAATTACTGCAGGCAGTGCTTCCGGCAAAGCTGCTACTGCCAGGGATAGTGCAGTAAGAAACATCTGGAATGGAGGCTCCCCGCGCCATAACCCGAATCCAAAGACGAGCAGGCAGATTAGTATAACGATAATGGCTAACTGCTTACTAAATACAGCCAGGCGTTTCTGAAGAGGAGTTTTTT
>JBKJPO010000137.1:0-3034 GCA_046595095.1 Chitinophagaceae bacterium | reverse complement strand
ACATCAGCAACAATAATAAAAATCTTTTACGCTATAATTTTAAAACGATATATCCTCCGAAGGGTATTGATACCGTGTATAGGCGCAGTGGATTTATTCATCCATTATATTCGCCGCGGGGACAGGAGCTCACACGTGTAGATGCACCAGATCATTATCACCATTGGGGTTTATGGAATCCATGGACACAGGTTTTGTTTGAAAGCGATACTGTTGATTTTTGGAATCTAGCAAAGAAGCAGGGCACTGTACGGTTTGCAAATTTTATTTCAACAACAAGTGGCTCCGTGTTTGCCGGGTATAAAGCTTTGCATGAACATGTGGTTTTCAAAAAAAGCGGCGAACAAAAAATTGCGCTCAACGAAGTTCAATCAGTAAAAATATATCAACCGGCAAACAATCAAAATTATTACATCGCAGATATTACAATTCAATTAAACAGTGCTGGCTCCTCTCCTGTCCTGCTTCTGGAATACCGTTATGGTGGCTTAGGCTTTCGGGCAACAAAGGACTGGGATGCAACCAACAGCAGCGTCGTAACGTCAGAAGGAAAATCGCGTAAAGAATCTGATGGAACAAAAGCGAGATGGGTAATGGTACAAGGCGCAGTATCTGGCCAACACGCAGGATTAGTAATGATGTCCTACCCTACCAATTATAATTATCCTGAACCGTTGAGGGTATGGCCGGAAGATATGAACAAGAGAGGTGATGTATTTTTGAATTTTTCACCTACGAAAAATATGAACTGGTTGATTAACCCGGGAAATGAATATTTTCTTCGCTACAGGTTTCTCGTTTTTAATGAAACTTTTTCAAAGGAAAATGCAGAAATTGCCTGGCAACATTTTGCAGCTCCTCCCACTATTACCATCAAAAAATAAAAAATAGTTTTTTCACCCTGATATTTTATTTATGAAAATGATAATCAAAATAGTTTTTTTTTCGCTGCTTACCATTTCTATCTCCAATGCTTATGCGCAGGAAAAAGTAAATTGGAAAAAAGTGAAAGTATTGGTTTATACAAAAAATGGGAAAGGATATGTACATGATAATATCCCCAGTGCTGTTGCATGTTTGCAAAAATTAGGTCAGGAAAATGGCTTCAAAGTCGATACTTCTGCTAATCCTTCAGTGATGACGGCAGAAAATCTTCAGCAGTACACGATGATTATTTTTCCAAGTACCAACAATGATGTATTTGATACAGATGCACAGCGGCTGGCTTTCAGGCGATATATTGAAGCAGGCGGCGGATTTGTAGGCATACATTCTGTAACCGGAACAGAGCGAAACTGGAAATGGTTTAAAACAATGATGGGTGGCACATTTGCATGGCATGCAAAATTTCAAAAATTCAAAGTAAAGGTTATTGATCCCTCCCACCCTTCCATGCAAGGCATGCCGAAAGAATTTGAAAAGGAGGATGAATTTTATTTTGCAAAGGAGCTCTTCCCTGGCACTAAAACCATCATGGCAAATGACATCACTTCTTTGAATGCTACAGATACCGTACAGAGAAACCTGATTCTGAAAAACGCGGGAACATTTTCCGAATTATATCCCGTAACATGGACGCATGATTTTGACGGTGGTCACACATGGTTTACAACTTTAGGACATCACAAAAAAGATTATGTTGACCCGCTTTATGTTCAGCACTTGTTCCAGGGAATACGTTTTATCGCCAGCCAGGTTAAGAAACTTGATTTCAGTAAAGCATATGCTGATTCGCGGGATACGGGCGTTAGGTATTAGTGGGCAGGGGCAGTGGCAGTAGACAGTGGGCAGTGGGCAGTGAGCAGTGGCAGTGAGCAGTGAGCAGTGGCAGTAGGTAGGCTGCTCTGTGATTTTTGATTTGTTGTTCTTTGTTTCGTTCGCCAACTGCAACTGCATACTACTACTGCAACTGCAACTGCTCACTGCCACTGCCCACTGCAACTGCCCACTGCAACTGCAACTGCTCACCATTAGTATCAACTATGATAACTCCCGCTCCAGCAATACTGTTTTTTATAAATCTATTTTTCTTTTCTGCTATACAAAAGAAAGATCATGAAGTCCAGTATATAACCGGCAATGCCCAGGGAACTACATATCATATTACTTATATCAACGATAAAAGCGTAGTTACAAAAAAGCAGGTAGATAGTATTTTAAATAAAATAGACATCTCTCTCTTTATACAAGCCCTATTCACTGATTAATCGTTTCAATAAATCAGCACGGGGATTAGTAGTGGATAATCATTTTATTAATGTGGTAAAAAGATCAATCGAAACTTATCATGAGACGCGGGGAGCTTTTGATATAACTGTAAAACCATTGGTAGAGGCATGGGGATTTGGCGTGAAACCCCGAAACTCAATCCCTGATTCTGCCAAAATCCTTGCTATAAAAAAATGCATCGGATCGTTGATGTTGAAAATAAATAAAAACACTTTGCGCAAAAGACAGCCTTGTGTGCAAATTGATTGCAATGGAATTGCACAGGGATACAGCGTGGATCTGATTGCGAATTTTTTGGAAAAAAATAAAATCTCCAGGTATCTTGTGGAATTGGGTGGGGAAATAAGGGTGAAAGGTAAAAACCAGGATGAAAAACAATGGACAGTGGGTATAGAAAAGCCGGGTGATGATGCTGATTTTCTGCCGGTTCAACATAGAATCTATCTTGATGAGGCTGCGGTTACTACTTCGGGGAGTTATCGCAGGTTTTATGAAAACGGATCAAAAACGTATTCACATATCATTGATCCGGTTACGGGTTACCCGGTGGATAATGGTATGATAAGTGTAACTGTAATAGCTAAAGATGCTATTACCGCGGATGCCTATGATAATGCATTTATGGTGATGGGACTGGAAAAATCATTTGCGTTCCTTGCCACCAAAAAAAATATTGAAGCATTTTTTGTTTATAAAAAAAAAGATGGCATCATCAGCGATACTGCTACTAAAGGTTTCTACCATTTTCTAAAAATTAAAAATTAATTGTGATGAAGCCATCATTTTTTTTATAAACAAAAAATGC
>JBKJPO010000107.1:0-2557 GCA_046595095.1 Chitinophagaceae bacterium | reverse complement strand
CCTGATTTTGTACACGACAAAGTTAGCAGCTGTTTCAGCTTGCTGCTGCGATTGAAAACCTTTGTTGTGTACAAAATCAGGAAAAATATAATGCCTCCTACTATGTCCGTGGAGGAGCTTGATAGCTTAGGTGTGCTGAAATAAAATTTTTTTTTTTTGATAGAAGAAGAATGCCATCTAAATTATGATGGCACTCACTTTGGACACCAAAATACGGGCAGGACATTGAGGCAATGAACATTTGCAAAGACGACAATTAATTACAAAGACGGAGTTTTAAGAGCAGTAAATTTGGGAGAGGATACAGATACTACAGGAGCTGTTACGGGCGGACTTGCTGGGTTACTTTATGGATTTGATAACATCCCAAAACATTGGGTAGCTCAACTTGCAAGGCAGGAGGATATCGCTGATTTAGCAAATCGCCTGGAAAAATTTTCCTGCCGCTAACATCACCGGTTTAAAAAAATAAGGCATCGGAATCTGGGCCAACATTTTATCTTTAATGAACAGAAGGAAGTTTTTTAAACATTTTTTTTTGAATTCCCTTACTGCTTTAAGTCAAATACGTTGTAGCACATCAAAAGTCAATTATGAAATCAATTTCAATTTTCTCATTTATATTACTGGCTTCCCATTTTAGCTACGGGCAAACAGACAAAGAAAGTCAGAAGATAGTTGAAGAAATTCTTGCTATAACCGAAAAGTATAATAAGACATGGGGAACAATAAATATGCTTAAGGTAGCCAGGTTTCATTCAGATAGCAGTTTTAGATATTACCGTAATATGAAACTTTCAGTTGGTAGTAATGAGGAATTTAAGAAACTGTTTCCCCAAATCATGAAGGGAACAAAAAGTTGGAAAATTGAAATAAAAAGCCCGGTAGTCCAGGTTCTTGCTAAACACGCAGCTGTAATTGGTTTTACAGGAATAGCAGAGCTGATTACCCTTGATGATAAAGTCTCAGATATTGGATCAGGTGCCTATACTTACATTTGGAAAAAGATAAATGGTCAATGGAAAATTGTTCATATTCATGAATCAGCAAAATGAAAAACGCGCTACAACAAAAGGTTTGCTGCTAAGCTGGCTTACCTAAGGCATCATCAACAGCAGGTTCGCTGATCTGCTTTAGTTCCAGCGTGACCGAACGCTATTAAGCTGTAGAAAATATTTTGTACTTTGGTTTTCAATCGGCTTTAGTTGCCAGGCTGAATTATAAATTACCAGCACAGCAGCAAGCCGAAAACTTTAGCGGAAATCTTAATTAACAGAATCAACTTTTATGAAAATATTTTTTTTACTATTATTCTTTCCCTTCTATTTAACAGCACAGAATAACAGTGCAGGCTCAGCCATTGCATTGGCCTGTATAAATTCTTTAGACAGTGCACAGAAAGTTAAATCAGTTTTTGCCTTTGATGAGATGTCCCGTTATGACTGGCACTATCTTCCTGCCACTATGGTTGCAAGGCAAGGTGTATGTATAAGAGATTTAAATATTGCCCAGAAAAAAAATATTTATGCTTTGCTTAAAAACTTTTTAAGTGACAAAGGTTATACCAGGACGCAGGATATAATAAATAACGAGTTTTATTTAAAAGAGTTAGAACCTAACAATACAAATCGTATTCCTGAAAATTATTATGTAGCATTCTATGGTAATCCCGGAATGGATAAGGTGTGGGCGTGGAAATTTAGCGGACATCACGTTGCTCTTAATTTTACAATTGTAAATAATCAATTAGCATTTGCTCCCTTCTTTTTTGGAATTTATCCTGCTGAAATAAAATCCGGACAAAATAAAGGAAGGCAAATAATAAAAGACGAAGAAGATATTGGCTTTGAATTAATAAATATGCTTACAAGTGAACAAAAATTAAAAGCAATCTTTCAATTAAAAGCATTTACTGATATTGTTACTACAAACTCTGCTCAAGTTGGACCTCTTAAATCGGTGGGCATATTAACCAAAGACTTGACGCATCAACAAAAAGTTATTTTTAATAAATTAATTGTTGCTTATCTTTCTTCTATGCCATCTGTAATTGCAGAAATTAGAATGAAGCGAATTGTGTCAGAAGATCTTAATGAAATAAAATTTGGATGGGCAGGTGGTTTAATATCGGGAGAACCTCATTACTACAGAATACAAGGAAAGACTTTTTTAATAGAGTTTGACAATACTCAGCACAAAGCCAATCATATCCACTCCGTATGGCGTGATTTTAATGGTGATTTCGGAATCGATCTTTTGAAAGAGCATTATCAAAATAGCAAGCATCATCATAAATAAACTTTTGGTATTTAAATCATTTACATGACAAGACTGCCGCTAACAAATAAGGTTTTCCGCCGGGCTGGCGGCCGGAATAACATCTGCCGTTGTACTACTATCAGCTATATCGGGCCTGACCAAATTCTATTTGGATTTTAGTTGTTAATTTCATCATCAGTAGTTTTAACTGGCGTCAGTTACGGGGATGACAGTTATAAAAACCAGCCCTACGGCAAGCCCTCAACGTTACCGTGGAAATATTTAGACCTGCCAATAC
>JBKJPO010000043.1:0-2604 GCA_046595095.1 Chitinophagaceae bacterium | reverse complement strand
CTTTTCTGTTAATATTCAGCCAGCGTTGCGAAATCTCTCTTGCAAGTTCATCAAGGCCATAATTTTTCAACCCGGAAATACTAATCCATTGCAGTGGTGCCCAGCCATTGGGAGAATCCCACTGCTGGCCTGTTTCAACCATTGTGGTTTGTAATCCACCCGGAGATAAAAAATGTTTTTGCAAATTAGTTGCTACTCCTTCTGCCTGTTCTGCAGTTGCGATTTCAAAAAATAATGGAAATGAAGCAGCCAATGTTTTGGATTTCTTTTGTTCACCTGAAACATAATCATAATCAAAATAAAAATGTTCATCCACATTCCAGCAATATTTGTTAATTGATTCCTTGCGCTTGCTGGCTGAATCAAAATATTTTTCGGCTTCAAGCTTTTTATTATATAATTTATAGGCTTCTGCAATCGTTTGTTCAAGATTATATAATAGGCAATTCAAATCCACCGGGATAATTTCGGTTGTATGGATGCTGGAAAAGTCATTAGCATGTTTATACCAGCGTGAAGAAAAATCCCACCCTGATTCACAGGCCGCCCGCAAGTTTCTGAACAATTTTTTTTGATCATTAACTTCTTTTGCCAGCTCCACATCTTCCTTAAAAGATTCGGGGCGCGGAGCATCAAATTCATCCCAGTAATGATTTAATACGCTTCCATCCGGCATTAAGGCAACGCGATTAACAGAAATACAACTCTGATCCAATTGATTCATTCCCTTCATCCAGAATTCATATTCTTTTTCAAGCTGTGGTAAATATTTGATCAAAATATTTTCATTCCTGTCATCAGCCAAATTATGTTTTGCTTCATCCAGGAGATTTATCATAGAAGCATAAAAAGGCGGTTGAGATCTTCCCAAAAAATATGTGCGGTTGCCATTCGGTATGTAGCCGAATTTGTCAATCAGGAAAGAAAAATTATCCACCATATTTTGTATCATCCCGGTCTTTCCTGATACTTGTAAGCCCAGCATCGTAAAATAACTATCCCAATAAAATATCTCTCTAAAACGCCCTCCGGGAACGATATAAGGATGAGGGAGGGGAATTAATGAAGATTCGCCCATCTCAGGCTTCCGGGTTAGTTCATTCCAAAGCAGTTCAATATGATCAATAATTGGCCTGTCTTTTACACTTTCGTAATTTGTTGAATAGGTTTTTGGAAGAATAAAATGTTCATCAATAAATACTGACAGATTAAAACCTGACTCATTTTTTTGGGCTTCGTATTCCTGGCAAATAAAAGAAAGTTCTGATTTGGAGCTACAATCAACGAAAGTCTTTCCATCAGGAAAAATATTTTCAAGCTGGACCCGCTCAAATAATTCTCCCATCGAAAAAATATCTTTCACAATTTTTCTTTTTAAAAGTTAATGCAGGGGATGCGAATTCTTTGCTACCTCCACAGTAGTTTTCTTTTGCAGTCGGCTGAAGAATATCAGGCTAATAATAAGAATACTTATCGGCACAAGTGAAAAGTAGAAAGCGGTTTGTCCACCATAAGCTTCAAAAATATATCCTGTTATTATCGAACCGGTTGTTCCTCCCAATGCTGAAAAGATCACTATCAATCCGCTCATTGGTCCATGTTGTCTTGCCGGAAGAGAACTAAGAATAGCGGAGTTAATTGCGGGATAAACCGGGGCAAGCAACAATCCTATCACCGGAAAGATGAATGCTGCCAATGGTGCATCAGCCCAACTATCAATGGAAGCAACCTCTACTTTCCCTGCTAATGGAATTACTAATAATACAAGTATTGCAGCAATCACAAGGCAGACTATAAGCACAAGCAACCAGTGAATCTTCCTTAATACGATGCCGGCAATAAAACGGCCAAGAGCTGTTGAAAGAGCCAATATACTAGCCATCTGAATACTCAGAGTGGTAGATAAATGCAATACCTGGTTATTGAAGGTAGGAAGCCAGCTCATAATACTTTGTTCAATCAACACATAAAAAAAAACGCTTACTACAAAAACTAAGACCAGTGGGCGGATCGCGAGCTTCATCATGTCCCCAAATTCTTTAAGTAGCGGCTTTCGCTCCGGGGTTTTTACTGATGATTCGTCTAACGGTGCGGTTAATAATAATATAAGAGCCAAAGCAGAAATACCCGCAAGCAAATAATACACTTTGAGCCATGAAGTAGAAGCTGGATTATCATTGTCAACAAAAGCGCTGAAAATAAAATTGCCTGCTAATATGCCTATCATGAAAAAAGATTCAATAAAATTCATGAAGCTTGCGTGATCTTTTTTATTGGATGTTATAATTCCAATAGTAGCAAATACCGAAACTTTTATTAAAGCAAAACTGGCCCCGACTACCGCAAAAAGAAGTTTGGTCATAGCAAAACCCCCAATATTGGGCATGAGCAGACAGGCAATTATTACAAAGACAAGCGCCAGCAACATCGAGCGTTTATAACCAATTCGGGAGATGTAAGAGGCTACCAGGAAAGAAACAATCGCTATACTCAGATCTTTAAAGGCTTCTAAAATGCTTGCTGAGCTTTGGGTTATGTTGTAGTTATTTTGGACCTGTAAAATCACAGTGCCAACACTGTTCAGCAAAATGGCAAAGACAAAAT
>JBKJPO010000258.1:0-3351 GCA_046595095.1 Chitinophagaceae bacterium | reverse complement strand
GCCAAAAACAACCATGAACAAATATGACGGTTTTATATTTTGGCAGCACAATATCCGGTTTGCCGGGTAAGCCTTTACTATGCAGCCTGTATCTAAAACCATTTGCAAATAAATATTTACGAACTATTAATTCCGGTTTCGTGTTCTTTGACCGGATTTGGCTCATATTATAGCTTCTGATTTCTTTTGTGTGAACATCAGCCATACTACTTGCCTTGCTTTTCCAGTACTGAAATATTAAAGTCCAGATACCAGGCAAACTTTACCAGATAGTGAATCGTAATAGCAAACTTGCCAGTTTCAACTTTTGAAATAGTGGAACGGTTTACTTCCATTATTTCGGCTAGTTCATCCTGACTAAATCCTTTCTTCTCACGGAATGTCCGGATTTGTTTGCCAATCACTTCCCGGTTTTCCTGAATATATTGCTCGGACGGCCTGGACTTTTTGCTCATAAATATTAAATGCCTTTAAAAAATACCGCTTGCTATTCTGACGGCAATACAATAAGATACTTTGTTGGAACTGGTAAGTCCCAACCATCAGGATAAGAAACTGTAGTTAAGTTGCCACCTAATTCTTTAACTATACCTACCTGGTCAATGCCGCCTAATACCAATTGCTGATATTGTCTTACCGCTTTATCAGTGCTGCTGGTTTCAGCTTTGAAAATTTCGATTTGGTCGTTGTCAAAAGTTACTTTGTCACCGACTTGAAGTGTCTTGTTCAATTGTGCTGTCATAATTCATGTGCAGTTTGTATAGCGTTGCCCCCGCTTTTATAGTTATAAAGCTAATGTAATTAGAAAATATGTGGTGCAATATATTGAACATTTTATCCTCAAATAAAATTTGTCAAAATACGGTCAGGGAAATTCTCCTGCACTTGTGAAATACTACATTATGAAAATATGGTTGGCCAATGGCAAAGTGATGGAAGGTATTGGTGAATCGGTATCCAAAACATTCAGGTAGTTTCGCAACTTACAGCCGGGCAGATAGAAAAATATATCTGCTACATTAAAGAAGTATTCAAGAGCGGTTATTCCAAATGCCGCCTTGTGGCTTCGGGTGTTTCTTTCTTCTTCAAACAAATACTTAAGCGGCCTTATGATCTCCCTTCTAAACTTTATCCGCGTAAAAAATTTCAGTTGCCAAATGTAATGAGCACTGATGAAGTGTGGCAACTACTCAACCATTCGGGCAGCATAAAACAACAAGCCATCCGCTTGAAGAATGCAGGCGCATTGAGATTATTAGCAGGCAGGCTTAAAACAGAGAGCTACTTTGCACCAGGAGTTGCGCCGGGTACCGACAACAAGGAGTAGAACAAAAAGCTCCGATACACCTTAAGTATCGGGGGTTTCTTTATGGGTCTTTTCGTCTACTCCACTTAATGTTAACTGCCACCACACTCTTTTTGGCTACTATTTTATGGCCTTCCGATGGGAAATTCCTGAATGCAAAATCAATCTTTGATAAAATACAAGGCTAATTAAAAGCTTACATTCAATGCCAAATTGAGGCCGGCGCTTTGCGGCACAAAACGGCAGATGCCGCCTACACAAACCAGTCCGCCGCGCTGTCTGCCATAGCTTGTTTGCACTCTTATGGCGTCTTTTTTAAATACGGCTCCCAGGTTGTAAAAATGAATTCTTTTAGATGCATCTTCATTACCATAATTATATAAGTCAATTGCAAAAAAAGACCACTGTTCTGCTAAATTAAATTCAAGCTGCGAAGCCGCCCAGTTTTTTAATTCACCGTTCGCCCATTGATGCTGTAGTTCTAATTTTACAGAATTACGCTTGCCCACTTTTAATACATTGTCTATAATAGCCGTGTTAGCGACAACTTCTCCAACGGTTTCAAGTACATATTTTGCATTGTAATTTTGGTTGAGGTAAGTAACAACCGATAACAATTTCGGGCTCCATTTCTTTCTTATCTCGATACTTGTTTCGCGATAATACTTTTCGCCGAAGGAAAATAAGTCTGCTTTGTATTTTCGGGTGGGTGCCTCATACAAGCCGCTGAGACCGTGCCATTGCGCAAAGTTTACTGATACATTGGTGCCGTACTTTCCACCAAGCGGCGTTCCTTTTTTAAATTGGTAAATCAAATCTAATTGCCCGCCAATTTCACCCGCTTTGTTTCTCCCCGGCTCAAACCGTAAACCGGGTTGTGCCTGGTAAACATATATATTGCTCAAGCTATAATCATACTGTTTGGTGAGTGATGGTATATAATTTACAATCCCCTGGTTATATATATTGCCTGCAAGATTTCTTTGGGAATACAAGGCAAAGTTTTCCAATCTTCTTACACTTGCATTAATGCCTAATCCTTTTTTAGAGTACCCGATATTAAAAAGATAAGCATCGCCATCAAACTGCAAATCCGGTCTTACATTTCCAAACTCTACGAGGGCATCTGCCGATTTAAAAGCATATTCAGCCTCAGCGGTAAAACCACCTTTCTGCACCTTACCTCTCACCGACGTTAACCAGGTAGAAGAAGGCAACTTGTCACTGCCTGATTTTTCATGCCGGTTTACATAACTCAAGCCTATATCGTATTTTATTTTTTTTGCTTTAAACAGCGTTGAAACATCCAATTCAGCATTTACCCCTAACACAGTGCCATTGGTAAAATCGAAACCAAGGCCGTTGCGTTGTTTGCCATATAATGTGGTTAACTGTAGCGTTCTAATGGGAGCATATTTTACTCTTGCCCCTGCAATAGAATTGGCTACGCCTAACTGCCTGTCCTCCCACGACCGGAAAACCAGTCCACTGCCGAATTGATCATAGAAATGACCGGCCGTTACCTCCAAACGGGCGCTATCATTTTTATAATTTACATAATAGGTGCCAAGGTTGATTCCTTTGAAATTGGGTGAGTAGTTTAATAATGCTTTGGGCTCGTATGACTCAACTTGTACACCAGTAGTAAATTTGCCAAACCTATAATCTAAACGGAGGTAAGTATTGGAACGAAAACGATTCTCGGCTTCTATCTGTTCGAGCTTTATTTTTTTATCGTCAATATACAAGGATGAGTTCGATTCGAAACCGCCACTTAATTGTGCCTTGCTGCTAACAGAGATAGTGGTAATTAATGCAATAAAAAATATTTTTTTATTGTACATCTTTTATTGATTATCCTTTATCACTTTAAGTAAATCCTCTTCATCACCTATTACAAAACCGGAATGACGGTAAATTATTTTTCCCTCTTTTATTATGATTGTGTAGGGAACATTCATAAGATTGAGTTCCCATGTTAAATCCAGGTTTTTATCTTACAAAACAGTAAAAGCCCAATTTTTTCCATTCACCAAAGGTTTATC
>JBKJPO010000094.1:0-2658 GCA_046595095.1 Chitinophagaceae bacterium | reverse complement strand
CCGGAAACGATGTCGTCAGCTTCACAATCATGCAATACCTCAGTGGCTGAAACGGCCTGTATTGTTGGTACACCACTTCTTTTTTCCCCACTTATTTTTTGTATAAGGCGATTCCGTTCCTGTTGAATCTTATTTCTTAATTGAAGATCTTTGTCCCTGTCAAAATAAACTATACCATCCACTATCGTTGTTTGTGCTTTTGAATAAATACTTAAAGGGTTATCTGTCCATAAAACAAGGTCAGCATCTTTTCCTGTTTTTATGCTTCCTACACGGTTATCAACATGCATCATTTTAGCCGGATTAAGTGTAACCATTTTTAAAGCATCTTCTTCACTCATACCTGCATACTTAATACTCTTTGCAGCCTCATGATTTAATCGCCTTGCCATCTCAGCATCATCAGAATTGATAGCCACATTAACTCCAACCCTGCTCATCAAAGCCGGATTTTGAGGAATAGCATCAACTACTTCCTGTTTGTAATTCCACCAATCACTAAAGGTTGATGCACTGGCACCATGTGTTTTCATTTTATCAGCAACTTTATAACCTTCTAAAATATGAGTGAAAGTGTTTACAGTAAAACCAAATTGTTCAGCAACTCTCATCATACTTGTTATCTCGCTTTGCACATAAGAGTGGCATGTTATAAAACGTTTTTTATTTAAAATTTCTACCAGTGCATCCAATTCAAGATCTCTTTTAAAGCCCGGTTCTTTTTTTGATCTTTCATAATCCCTTGCACGGGTAAATGCATCAACCAAAATCTGTTGTACACCCATTCTTGTATCAGGAAAGCGGTTGTTATTTGATGAAGTAGTTCTCTTAACATTTTCCCCCAGAGCAAATTTTATAAATGGATCCGAACCTGCAAATTTTAATCCTTCATCATTAGCACCATATCTTAATTTAATAAGTTGTGTTTGCCCGCCGATAGTATTGGCAGATCCATGAAGAATATGAGAAGAAGTTACACCACCACTTAATTGCCGATAAATATTTATGTCTTCCGGATTTAAGTTATCGCCGATACGAACTTCACTGGTAACTGATTGAGCTCCTTCATTAATAGATGAACCGGCAATGTGTGAATGCTCATCAATTATTCCCGGAGTAAGGTGTTTGCCTGAACCATCAACCACTTTTGCACTACTCGCCGCTATATTTTTTCCTATCTGTGCAATTTTACCATTAACAACAAGCACATCTGTATTTTCTAATTTACTTTCCTTTTCATTCGTCCATACAGTTGCATTTCTTATTAAAATATTTTCCTGTTTTGGTTGTTCTTCCCAACCATAGCCATTGAAAGGATAGGTAACCTTTCCGATCTTAGGTGGATCTTTCTTCTTTATAGAATCAACTTTCGGAACTGTTGCTTTAATTAATGTTGCTGTCCACCAAAGCATATTCCCGGCTGTATCAACCCCGTTCCCTTGCCAAACTGTTCCGTTACTCACACCGCTAAGTTTTATTGAAGGCCCAATATTTACTGATGGTAAAGGTCTTCCACCTGTTGGTATTGATCTGGATTCATCAACGGGTTTTTTATCATCACCGGGTAAACCTTCCAGTAAAATATTTGAAGAATCAGTTCGTATCCGGGGATTTGCAACTATAGGTGTTTTTACTTTTCCTGAATCTGCACGTCTCGCAGAATCTAGTGAACCTCTAACCCTACTTCCTGTTGCAACCGGTGAAAAATTGATCTTTACAATTTTACCATCAAAACTAAATTTAGTGGCCAATGTATCCCGGCCATATACTCTTGCATCGCTGCTGCTTTTTACATCAAGGGTGTAATTCATTTTTCCGGTAGATGTTGTAATATCTAATTTGTAAGTACCGGCAATATTATTAACTGCATCATCCTTAATAGTATATTTTTCTCCCTGTACCCAATTTTGAATTATGGTTGTTTTTTCATTGAAGATCGGTCCTGATGTAATTAAAAAATTTGCAAACTTGCCTGGCTCCAGGCTACCCACTTTATCGTATGAATTTAATTAACTGGCCGGTGTTTTTGTTAAGGCTTCCAATGCTTTATTTTCTGATAATCCATATTGAATTGCTTTACGCAGATTCGCCATAAAAGTTCGTGGGTCCCGCAATTCCGCTGCTGTAAGGCAAAACGCAATATTTGCTTTTTCCATAGCACCGGGATTTGTTGGAGCCATTTCCCAATGTTTCATATCAGTTAATGTTATATAACGGGCATCATTGGGATCATCAACATCCATCGGTTGCGGATAATTTAATGTAAGGATAAAAGGAGCTTTTGTAGCTGCAATTTCTTTTACACGCTGGTATTCATTTCCCCCACCTTTAATAATATATTGTACACCAAATTCATCACCTATTCTATCAGCCCTTATGTCGTTCCATTTATCATTTGCTTCAAATATCTGAGGTAAATTTTTGTTTTCATTCCATGCCTGTAAGCTTAAATTTGTTCCTTCGTTGGCCGGCCTTCCTTTATACCATTCTGCATCAATATATGTTTGACGTAACAAAGCAATAGCACCCATTAAAGATTGTGGATAGCTCTGCTGAGATGTTCCTTTGCTAAAAGAATAATTTGCAGACGCTCTATCCACAATCTTTAATGGGTGCTATTGCTTTGTTACGTCAAACATATATTGATGCAGAATGGTA
>JBKJPO010000066.1:0-2898 GCA_046595095.1 Chitinophagaceae bacterium | reverse complement strand
CTAAGTATTGATACTATACAAAGGAGAATAATTGTGCTATCATATGATATTACACCAGAAAAGTATCAAGTATCCTTATGGGATTTTAAAGGTAATAAATTAAAAGAATTTAAAATTACGTCACATAATGATTTAAGTAATGGCTTTATTTCTGAGATTTCACCCGATGCTAATTATATTCATTTTATTGCTGAGAAAAATGTTCTCAATGATAGTAGGCGCCACATTATTTATAATTTACAAACGGGAATGCTTGTTTTTAATCATGAAGTTTCTGATGAGGATAAATTTCAAATTGATTACCATAAAAAATCATACATATTAGCTGATACAAATCAATTTGTTCAAACAGGTTCGTTCCTAAACACAAAAAGAAGGCAGTTTGATACATATCCCATAGCAATTAAAGGGTCGTATTTATTAGGTTTTAAACCATCAGCTAAATATTCAAATTATAATCCTGCAGCTTTATTATTTTCAAAACCGGGAAAAAACAATTTGTTTCTGACAAACTGGACAACTGGAGATACAATGTATAAAACACAGGTGGTAAATAGTTTTGTAACCATTGGAGCCATTTCGCCTAATGAAAAATGGATAGCCTATGTTAATGATTTATATGAAATAATATTGATTAAACCAGGCAAAATAAGTATTGTCCATAAACTTGCAGGCCATAGTGATTATGTTAACTACCTTATGTTTACAAGTGATGCAAAATTAATTTCTTCTTCAATTGACGGCACAAATAGAATATGGTCTCTTGATAGTCTCAAGGAGATTCTAACATTCGTAAATTTAAATTCTGATGATTATATAATATCTTCTCCCGATGGGTATTATACGACTACAAAAAATGCACAGTCAAAATTTGGATTTTCTGTAGCTGAGACTACTGTAGCTGCAAAGCAACTGGATTTGGTTTATAATAGACCTGATCTTCTTTTAAAAAAAATTGGGTGTCCCGATACTATTCTGATAAATGCCCTGTTTCAGGCCTGGAGAAAAAGGATAAATAAATCAGGATTTTCACAAAACAATATTTATAAAATCTTCGATTCACCTAGTCTCACAATTTTAAATTTAAATAGTATTGAACTTGAAACTCAAGATAGATTTCAGGTTTTGAAAATAAATGCAACTGATAGCAATAATAACCTGGATCGTTTTAATATTTGGGTTAACGAAGTGCCGGTTTTTGGATTAAAAGGGATAAATATTTCTCAAAGTAATAAAAGAATCTTTGATACATCAATTACCGTAACACTTTCAGAAGGTATAAATAAAATAGAGACTTCTGTGTTTAATATTAATGGTACGGAAAGTTACCGTATGCCGTTGCAGGTGAATTATATTTCAACACAAAAAGCAAAAGAAAAACTGCACTTCATAGGTATTGGTATTGACCAATTTAAAGACGATAAGCACAATCTTAACTGGAGCGCAAAAGATGTAAGAGACCTGGCAGCTAGTTTAAAAAAGAAATACGGTGAAGAAATCCTAATTGACACACTTTTTAATGAAGGTGTAACTGCGGCAAATATTACAGATTTAAAAAAGAAATTATTAAAAACAACCGAAAATGATAAAGTCATTGTAACCTATTCAGGTCATGGTCTTTTAAGCAAAGATTATGACTATTATCTTTCCACTTATAATGTAAACTTTAAAAACCCTAAGGAAGGAGGTTTGCCATATGATGCACTGGAAGATTTGATGGATGGCATCCCTGCCCGCAAAAAGCTGATGCTGATAGATGCCTGCCACTCAGGAGAAGTAGACAAAGAAGAAATGCAGAAGTATAAAGAAGAAGCAGATAGTTTAAGAAGAAAGGGAATAAAAGGAGTAGTATTGATAAATACTGATTCTTCAAAAATGGGGATGAAGAATTCTTTTGAGCTCATGCAGGAGTTGTTTGTAAACGTGGGAAGAAGCACGGGCGCTACAATTATTTCTGCTGCCGCCGGAACTCAGTTTGCACTCGAAAGAGGAGATTTGAAAAATGGAGTCTTCACATACTCTATTTTAGAATACATGAAAGATCATCCTTCCGCCACTGTTTCAGAACTCAAGCGATATGTAAATTTAAGAGTACCTGAACTCACAAAAGGATTGCAGGTTCCTACTTCGAGAACAGAAAATATGGTAGGGGACTGGAAAGTGTGGTAATGACAGAAATTATTTGTCTCACTGCAATTGGAATAAAAAAGAGAAATATTTTAGAGTGAAAATTACCTAGGGTTGAATCTCATGACGGCTAGGTCAATATCTGTGAAGAAGTGTTCTAAAAATGAGTTTTACTATTTCACGATAGTTTTAAATTATACTCCTTGAATGAATTTATTTGATTTTGTTAGTTGACTTGAACGATAAGAATCCTACAATGAATCGAGTTTTGTGCTTTACTTTTTTTACCCTCGTTTGTTTCAAATCTTTTGCGTAGCAAGTGTGCCTGTGATAGGAATCATACCCACTTGAATTGTACATATGATATTAGAGAGTATGAAATGAAAGTTGGATCGAACCGGATACCTATTATATTGCTTTCGCTTAGAGAGAAAAGCACAATACATATTTGTGCCCCTGAGCTTACATTAGTTGATGAATATTATCTAAAACTTCAGAGGCTAAGGAGTTAAGAGCTATAGTTTATTTGCCACCAGCTTTTCCAGTCTAGCAAGCCTTGCTTTAAGTTCTTCGTTTTCTTTTTGAAGTGCTACTGTTCTTTTCTCCAGCGCTTGAATGGCAATCAAATTAACGCCGTCAAAGTCCGCTTGATTGATGGTGGTATCGTTGCCTATTGTTCCGTAGCTATCTTTTCCAAAAGCAGCATAGAAGTCCTGCGCCATCGGGCCGTAATGCCGAAAGGTTTTTGCATCCTGTGTTTTATAATTCCAG
>JBKJPO010000024.1:0-3542 GCA_046595095.1 Chitinophagaceae bacterium | reverse complement strand
AGTTCAGCTTCATCATCAATGCCAATGAATTCAACTTCAAATCCAAATTCACCTGCAACAAGTTCAATAACATCCGCCTCAAGTCTTTGGTTGATGGAAACCATTATACCAAGACTCATACACTTGCTGATCACATCAGCAAAGCTCACATCCATCAAACTCGCGAATTCCGAAACTGATATGAATTCAGTTAATTGTAATTTATTATCCGCTGCAGATTCACCGCCTTGTAGTTCGGCTGCTTCATCTCGTTTTGCTTTACGGTATTTTGCTTTCAGAGATTTTCCTCTTCCACCCGAACCCGCAAGCTTGGCCTGCGTTTCACGTATCTTATCCTGGATTTCTTTCTGGTCAATTTCTTTATCCTCACGGCGTTGTGCAGCGATTGGTGCACGGCCGGGGAACGGGCGAGACGGCGATTGGCCGGGACGGTTTTGTCCTCCAGCTGCAGGTGCCGGTCCCCTGTTATCACGATTTCCGCCTGGCGGGCGTTGAAAATTGTTTGCCTGATTGTTGCCAACCTGTTTTTTATCTACAGGTATGCGTTTCCGTTTGCGACGTTCTGCATCTGTTTTTGGCCTTGAATCATTTTGAACCGGCAATTCGATCTTTCCAAGAATTTTTGGGCCTTCGAGCTTTTCAGCTTTAATATTTGTTATTACTGCCGGTTCTTCCTTCAAGGGTTCAGGCTGAACTACTTCAATAGGTTTTGCTGCATCAACTGCAACCATACTATCTTCTTTCTTCTTAGGTTTTGCGGTTACTTCTTTTGCTGCTGCTGTACCCGCAGCAGGCTTATCTTCTTTTTTCTTCGAATCCTTTTTCGGTCGTGTAGAAGAGTCAAGAGTGCTGAGGTCAATTTTGCCCTGCACTTTAGGTCCTTCCATTTCTGGTGCCTCAATTTTCGTAATCTCAGGCTTAACAGGAGCTTCCTGTTCCTTTGGTTTTTGCTCTGAAACCTCCTTTACTTTAGGAGCAGGCTCGGGTATAATTTCCGGCTCAGGTAGAGGGATGGGAGTAGCAGCTACAGGTTGAGGGGCTGCTTCTATTACAGGTTCAGGTTTTAGTTCGGGAGCAGGAGCAGGAGCAGGAGCAGGCGCAGGAGCAACATCTACAGGCGGCGCCGGTGGAGCAACTTTAGCTGCTTCTTTTTTCTTTATGGAGAGATCTTCTTCATCTCTCTTTTTCTTTGACTCACCGGAAGCGCCCTTCGGAAGGTCTATCTGCTCTGCTTTTTGTTTGGCCACTTTATCCTGCTGAAACTCTCCTTGCAATATCCGGTACATTTCATCGGATATTTTAGAAGTGGGTTTCAGGTCATCGCTGCTAAAACCTTTGGAGCTCAGGAAATCTATCAAGGTATCTTTACCTATATTAAACTCCTTTGCCGCAGCCATCAAACGTGGTGTAGTTACTTCTGACATATTTTGATTTTCCCCGCCTTCCTTCCAAACCGGGGCCATTTTTGTTTACCTACATGATTACCTATTTTGCCGCTTCCTTTATTGAAGGTTAGGAATGGGCATTATTCTTTTTCAAATTCTGCTTTCAATACTTTTCGAACGTCAGCGATTGTTTCTTTTTCCAGATCAGTCCTACGTTCCAGCTCTTCGTCAGAAAGGTCTAGCACGCTTCGTGCAGTATCACAACCTACTCTTTTTAATTCATCGATCACCCATGCTTCAATCTCATCTGTAAACTCATCAAGATCAATATCGTATTCTTCAACTTCGCCTTCATTATCACGGAATACATCGATCTCCAGCCCTGTTAATTCGCATGCCAGTTTTATATTTACTCCTCTTCTTCCTATGGCAAGAGAAACCTGGTCTGGTTTGAGGTAAACATTTGCATGTTTAGTCTCCATATCGATATCCATACTGGTAATCTTTGCAGGAGTAAGTGAGCGTTGAACGAGCAACTGGATATTATTTGTCCAGTTAATTACATCTATGTTTTCATTTTTCAATTCACGAACAATGCCATGGATGCGGCTGCCCTTCATGCCCACACAGGCGCCTACAGGATCAATCCTGTCGTCAAAACTTTCTACTGCAACCTTGGCTCTCTCGCCCGGGTCGCGAACAATTTTGCGGATTACAATAAGGCCATCAAAGATCTCAGGTACTTCAATTTCGAGCAATTTAGCTAAAAATGATGGTGCAGTACGGGATAAGATAATAACAGCCTGGCTGTTCTTCAACTCAACTTTCTTCACCACTGCGCGGATGCTCTCGCCTTTCTTGAAATAATCAGAAGGTATCTGCTCGGATTTGGGCAGAATCATCTCGTTGCCTTCTTCGTCTAGCAAGAGAATTTCTTTCTTCCAAACCTGGTACACTTCACCATTAACGATCTCGCCTACACGATCTTCATATTTCTTAATCAGGATATTTTTCTTCAGATCATTGATGCGGCTTGCAAGGGTTTGTTTGCCGGCAAGAATGGCTCTGCGCCCAAATTCTTTCTGGATGTCAACTTCTTCATAGAGTTCTTCGCCTACAGTGTAATCCGGTTCAATCTTGATTGCATCCTTATATTCAATCTCGGTAAGCGTGTTATAAAGATCATCATCGTCAACAATGGTTCTTCTCCTGAAGATCTCAAGATCGCCTTTCTGATCATTTACAATTACATCAAAGTTTTCATCAGACCCATATTTCTTACGAATAAGGGTTTTGAAAACGTCTTCCATCACCTTCATCAGTGTAGGACGATCGATGTTCTCCGCTTCTTTGAACTCCTGGAAGGAATCGATTAAATTGATACTAGCCATACAATATGGTTTTTAAAAAGTGACCAGCACTTTTGTGTGCTTTATTTGATTAAATGAAATATTTGTTGATTTGATAACTGTCTTTTTTCCCGAGCCCGATTTTTCTTCAATTGTAATATCATCGTCTGTAACCTCTATAAGTTTTCCTTCTTTTTTAGTGCTATCATTCAGCAGTACTTCCACAGCCCGGCTTATATTTTTTCTATACTGCCTGTTAAGCTTTAATGGTTGATCTACTCCCGGTGAAGAAACTTCCATCGCAAAATCTCCTTCTGGAAATAACACAGCCTCCTCAATCCTCCTGTACAGCGCCCTGTTTATCCGGATACATTTGTCAATTGTAATTCCATCGTCTGCATCCAGGAAAATCTTTATATTATTACCCGGAAGAAAGCTATAATCTACCAGGAAAATATGTCCATCCTCTTCTATAAGTTCATTAAGATATTGTTCTACTATCGCCTTGTTATCCATATTCTGCTAAAGCTTAGGGAATTTTAGAAAAAAGAAGAAGGGAACGTCTCCGTTCCCTTCTGGTGTTTCTTTATCCGGTGCAAATATAAGGGAAGTGGTGGTTATATTCCAAATACGACCATGATTTATGTGATTTGATGATAATCATGATTATTTCATCGAAGTTACTGGCTAATCACAGTTGACCAGGAAATCTTTAAATAATGGAGCAATCGGCAGTCAAATCAATGGGCCGAAATCCTAATTTATTATTAAATCATCGAAATCAGCGGTCACAGTGGCCAAAAACAAT
>JBKJPO010000547.1:0-3097 GCA_046595095.1 Chitinophagaceae bacterium | reverse complement strand
TTATTGGGTCATGTCGGCTATATTATTAAATCGTTAACATACTCCAGATTCTACTGATTTATTTTGCTCATTTCCAAAAGTTTTTGGTATTGAAAGTTAATCAGGTTGCCCTTCATTTCTTTTAAAGATTTCAAAAATATTTACCTGATTTCTACCGCCATGGATAGTATTCTCATTTATCCTGTAATTTTCTCTAAACCAAGTTTGTTCGGATATTTTTCCGGATCATAATTGAAAGTCATTTCAACAGTTTATTTCCAGGAATTACATTTATATTACTGGTTAAAATTTTACAAAAAAGCTAATAAGAATGAAAAAACTTCTACTGTTGGTAACGTTACTGGCTTGCATGCAGGTTGGTTTCTCTCAAGACAAAAACTTCTGGACAAGCGTTGATGAATCGAGTGTTGGCCGAAATCTTTTTATCAACCGCTTTAAACCTGCGGCGTTTAAAATATTTAATTTAAATGAACTGTCTTTTGTAAATGATGCACGAAATGTTCCTTCTGAAAGATCAGTAACAGTTAGCCAATCATCCTTTATTATTTCAGTGCCGAATGCCGATGGACAAATCGAAAGGTACAAAGTTGTTGAAGCGCCGGTTATGGCTCCTGAGCTTTCGGCAAAATATCCGGGGATCAAATCTTATGCTGGCCAGGGTATTGAGGATCCATCTTCGAATATTCGATTCGATATGTCGCCACGCGGCTTTCATGCAATGATCACTTCTGCAAAGCGGCCCACAATCTATATTGATCCACTTGAGCGATCTTCTGCTTTTTATGTAGTTTTCTCCAGGAAAGATGCGATGGATTTTCAAAAGCATTTTAACTGCGGAACAGACGTTAATAGTAATGCAGCAGATAATATTAATATTCCTGAGGCTGGTCGTCTTGGTGCAGATGATGGGAAATTAAGATCTTACCGGCTGGCCCTGGCCTGCACGGGTGAGTATGCGCAATATTTTTTAAATGGATCCGAAACAACAGATACTGAACGGAAAGCAAAAGTGCTTGCGGGCATGAATACTTTAGTTACACGTACCAACCAGATTTATGAAAGGGATTTTGGTGTACGCATGGTATTGGTAGGTAACAATGATGCGATCATTTATCTTAACCCGGCAACTGATCCCTGGACAACTGAATACAATACAAAAACCCAGCAAACAATTGATGCCGTTATAGGAAATGCGAATTATGATATTGGCCATCTTGTGCATAAGGAAGCTACAGCTTCCGGAAATAATGGTAATGCAGGTTGTATCGGTTGTGTTTGTAAAACGGGAAGCAAAGGAAGTGCTTTCACCTCGCACGTAACTCCGGAGGGTGATCCTTTCATAGTAGATTATACAACACATGAAATGGGCCATCAGTTCGGCGGTAACCATACATTCACTTTCCGCAGTGAAAGCACGACTGTTCAAATGGAACCGGGGAGCGGATCAACCATAATGGGTTATGCGGGTATCACGGGATCTACAGATGTTCAACCACATAGCGATGATTATTTTCACGCAAAGAGCATTGAGCAGGTTACAAATTATATTAAAGGAACAACCGGAGGAGCATGTGCTGTAGTTACAATAACAGGTAATACAACGCCAACAGTAAGTGCAGGTGCAGATTACACTATTCCAAAATCAACGCCATTTGCAATTACTGGAACCGCAAGTGATGTAGATGTATCTGATGTTTTGCAATACGATTGGGAACAAATAGATAATCTTACCACTCTAGGTTCCGCGACAGTGCCAAGTGCCACTTCAACAAAAGGGCCCCAATTCCGTTCTTATAACTATACTACTTCACCAAGCCGTACGGTGCCGGAATTAAGTTATGTTTTATCAGGAGCCAATGGATTCAAATGGGAAGTGCTTCCCTCTGTTGCGCGTTCGCTCAATTTCAGGCTGACAGTAAGGGATAATAGTAGCGGTGGTGGAAATAACAACACCGATGATATGTTGATCACAGTTGCAACATCAGGTCCCTTTGCCGTAACAGCTCCCAATACATCTGCTACCTGGAATGCCGGAACATCTCAAACAATAACCTGGAGTGTGAACAGTACCAACCTGGCACCGGTGAGTTGTGCTAATGTAATGATCTCATTGTCTACGGATGGAGGCCAAACTTTCCCCACGGTTTTGTTAGCGAGCACAGCAAATGATGGAACAGAAATTATCACTGTTCCTTCCACACCATCTGCCACATGCCGCATTAAGATAGAGGCTGTTGCAAATATCTTTTTTGACATTAGCAATACAAACTTCACCATCAGCGGCACTGCTCCCGCGTGTGGCAATCCTATCGGGCTTACATCATCTGCAATTACCAATACGGGTGCAACAGTTAGTTGGTCCGCTGTAACCAATGCGATAAGCTATGATGTTGATTACAAGTTAAGCTCCAACTCAACATGGACTAATGTAGCTACAGCAACGACTTCAACATCTGCTAACATAAGCGGTTTGACCCAGGGAAGTACACACGACTGGAGGGTAAGGGCTAATTGTTCAGCTGCAAGCAGTGGTTATTCAGCATCACAATTTACAACTACGTCTCCTGCTACATGCGGTAACGTCACAGGTCTTGCCTCATCATCAATTACCAGTACAAGCGCCACCGTTAGCTGGAGTTCACTGAGCGGAGCACTTAATTATGATGTTGATTATAAAGCAAATTCTTCCGCAACCTGGATCAATGTTGCAACTGCGACAACAGCAACCTCGGCGAATCTTTCTGGATTAACGGCAAGTACATTGTACGATTGGAGGGTAAGGGCAAATTGTAACGGGGCTACTGGTATTTATACTACTGCTCAGTTTACGACCACAGCAATTCAGACGGGTTGCCAAAGCAATTATGATGTATCAGCAAATGGTACAATCGGAGGAGCTGCTACAATTCCTTTTAATACCAATATTACAGGGTTGATTAATCCAACAGGTGATCTTGATAATTACAAATTTGTTGTAACCACAGGGGGTACAATCACGCTTACTTTGCAAACCTTGCCAGCAGATTATGATTTGAAATTGTTGAACAGCACAGGTACAAGAGTTGCGTTTTCCCAAAGAACCGGTACTCCAAATGAG
>JBKJPO010000439.1:0-5091 GCA_046595095.1 Chitinophagaceae bacterium | reverse complement strand
CACGGCAAAGCTGGATATGGAGAGGCTATCGGCGCAATATGGTTATACACTCGATGGCGGCGAAGCAGGCAGCCTCGAAGATGAAACTTTTAGTGCTGATGGAGCAACTATTACTATTCATGGGGTTATTGTACATCCCGGTTATGCGAAAGGAATTCTAATAAATGCTTTGAAGCTGGCGGGTGAAATACTCGACCATTTGCCCAAAGAAGAATGGAGCCCGGAAACAACTTCAGATCGTGAAGGCTTCGTACACCCGGTAAGGGTGGAAGGGATTTCGGAAAAAGCCACAATTGAATTTATAGTCCGCGATTTTACCGAAACAGGCCTAAGATCACATCATGACCGACTTGAGCGTATAGCCCGCAACGTAGTTGAGAAATATCCAGGTTCAACTCTTGAATATATGGTGAAGGAGCAGTACCGGAATATGAAAGGAGTTCTTGATATGCATCCACAGGTCATTTCAAATGCGCAGGAGGCAATACGCAGATCCGGGCTTGAAGTTAAAACTGAAAGTATTCGTGGCGGCACGGATGGCAGCCGGCTCAGTTTTATGGGACTTCCTTGCCCGAACTTATTTGCAGGTATGCAGGCCATTCATAGCAAACTGGAATGGATTGGAGTGAATGATATGGCCAAATCTGCAGAAACAGTTGTTCATCTTGCATCAATTTGGGAAGAGAGATCATAAGCATCTGTCTTAACCATATTTTTCCCATTAATTGATTTCTTAATCCGGGTATAAATCGCGTTTCGCCATAAAAATCAAATTAATCATAGTTCAGACGATTATTTAATAATATCTTGGGCGCTAAAATTAACTGATCATGCCACAATTTTTTGTTGAATACTGGTGGGTTATTCTATTGGTTTTCGTTTTCCTGGGTTCTTTTGTTACAGTAAATCAAGGTACAATTGGAGTTGTAACGATGTTTGGGAAATATCAGCGCATTATGCGTCCGGGCCTGAATCTTAAAATTCCTTTTTTAGAGCAGATCTATAAAAAAGTAAGTATACAGAACCGTTCGGTCGAACTGGAATTCCAGGCTGTTACGATTGACCAGGCTAATGTTTATTTTAAATCGATGTTATTGTATTCCGTACTCAACATCAATGAACAAACGATAAAAGATGTAGCGTTTAAATTCATCAGCGATAAAGATCTGATGCAGGCGTTGATCCGCACTGTTGAAGGATCAATCCGGTCGTTTGTGGCAACACGTAAACAAGCCGAGGTATTGAGTACCCGGAGAGAAATCGTTGAGAATGTTAAAGAGCAGGTCGATGTAACGCTTGAAAGTTGGGGTTATCATCTCCAGGATCTACAGATAAATGATATCACTTTCGACGAAGTCATTATGACGAGTATGAGCAAGGTGGTAGCAAGTAATAATCTTAAAGCAGCTGCAGAAAATGAGGGCCAGGCATTATTGATTACGAAGACCAAAGCCGCCGAAGCGGAAGGTAATGCCATCAAGATCGCAGCCGAGGCAGAGCGACAAGCAGCACAATTGCGTGGACAGGGTGTTGCATTATTCCGGGAAGAAGTAGCCAAGGGTATGAGCATGGCAGCATCAGAAATGAAACAGGCGAATCTTGATACAAATGTTATTCTCTTCAGCATGTGGGTGGAAGCGGTGAAAAATTTCGCTGAATATGGAAAGGGTAATGTTATATTCCTTGACGGTAGCGGTGATGGTATGGAAAAAACGATGAAGCAAATTATGGCGATGCAGCAACTCAAGGAGAAATAGAATTGGCTTTCTGAGATATTTTTTTGAACCACAGACACTAAGCCACAAAGAATCACAAAGTCAAAATCTTTATTCGTGATCCTTTGTGTCCTGGTGTCTTTTTATTTCAACCCTTATTCAAAATTCGAATTAACAGATACGTTAAAATTTCCCCCAGTCTCCAACGTTATTGGGCAGTAAGCAATTACTCTTTACATTTGCCCCTAAACCCGTTTACATGCAATTATTTTTCTTACAGTTGGATTCAGCTGCTGCAAAGACCAGCGTAGAGATGGAGTCTTTGTGGAGTGTGTTGATGAAAGGCGGTGTGTTGATGATCCCACTTGCATTACTCTTTGTTGCTGCAGTATTTTTTTTTATTGAAAGATTGATAGCTATAAGGAAGGCAGCAAACATCGAGGATAATTTCATGAACATTATTCGCGATCACATCATGACCGGAAATGTTGCTGCGGCAAGAAGCCTTTCAAAAAATACCAATCACCCGGTGGCAAAGATGATCGATAAGGGCATACAGCGTATAGGCAAACCAATTGATGCTATAGAAAATAGTATGAATAATGTGGGCAAACTTGAGATGTATAAAATGGAAAAGAATCTTTCTATCCTTTCTATTATTGCCCGGATCGCTCCATTATTTGGATTCCTGGGAACTATCATCGGCATGGTACAGTTGTTTCGTGGAATATCCGCGTCAAGCGATTTTACCCTGAGTACAATTGCAGATGGTATCTATGTTAAAATGATTACTTCTGCCACAGGACTGATCATCGGTATCATTACGTTTATAGGTTATAGTTATCTCAATGCGCAAATAGACAAAACCGTTAACAAAATGGAAGTAGCAAGCGCAGAGTTCCTGGATATTCTGCAGGAGCCACACAAATAATTATCTCACAGTTCATTTGATAAATCGAATATGAGTTTCAAAAACAGAATAAGGGATAACCACGCAGAAGTTGACACCGCTCCATTGAATGATATATTGTTCATCCTGCTGTTGTTTTTCCTGATCGTGTCCACGCTTGCCAATCCCAATGTGATAAAAGTCAGTAACCCCAAAGCGAAAAGTGATACTAAGGCTAAACAGTCGGTTGTAGTTTCAATTGATAAGAATGCGAATGTATATGTTGGCCAGAAAAAAGTAGGGATCGATTCTCTTGAAACTGCCCTGAGGAAATATATAAAAGAAGGTGATAGTATCAAACCCGGAGTTGTGGTGAATGCAGATTCTACTTCTCAGTGGGGATTAATTATCCGGGTAATGCAGACAGCAAAACGACTGGGCGCCACTACTTCCGCTTCTGTGGATGGAAACTGAATTAACGGTTAATGATTAATGAGCCTGGCTTTTATAATTCTTTCGTTTCCATAGATATCTTTTTTTATGGTTACTTCTGAAAGATTGTTTTTTTCAAAAATGTCTGCTACCTCACGGGCGAATAATTCATGTACTTCCACAAAAACATTAGCCTCTTTTTTTAAATGAGTTAGAGAGAATGTGGCGATCTTTTTATAAAAAAGAAAAGGGTCGTTATCAGGAACGAAGAGGGCAAGATGCGGTTCAAAATCTGTTACATTTTTTGCAAGGGTCTTCATTTCATTTTGAGGAATGTATGGAGGATTACTGATTATCAGGTCAAAGTATTTTAGCCGGCTCCACTCTTTTTCATTCAAAAAATCCATTTGTAAAAAATCAATTGTAGTATTTTGCGTTCTGGCATTATGCCTGGCCAGGTCTAGTGCATCGGCACTAACATCTATTGCTGTAATCTTTGTTCCAGGTAAATTTTTTTTATGGCAATAGGAATACAACCACTGCCCGTACCTATATCAAGCAACTCTGCATCGTTTATTTTTTCTTTGTTCAAATCTGCGATTGCCCAGTCTACAAGATCTTCAGTTTCGGGCCGTGGTATCAACACATGTTCATTTAATGACAGTTTCATCTTATAAAAAAAAACTTCACCAAGAACATATTGCACGGGTTTCTGATCGAGGAGTTGCTCAAGCTGGTGGTTAAGTTTTGAAACTATTTCATGACCTGGTGTTTCATCTTTCTTTGTCAACCTGTCGAGATGAGTTAAGCCGGCACTCGATTCAAATACCCAATCTGCAATATTTCCAGCTTCCCTCATTTCGTATACGGTACCTAGCGAGCAAACGAAATCATGATATAGTTCTTTGATGGTCATTAAAACAAACTTAGCTTATTTTTATTTTCTACTTTCGCAACCTGTAAGCTATTTGCAATGCTGCATTAAATCTCTTAATTAATGCCTGGAGTTCACGATATATTTATGCGCAGGTGTTTAGCACTTGCGAAACTGGCCCTGGGCAATGTTGCTCCAAATCCAATGGTTGGTGCAGTACTGGTTCATCAAGGTAAAATAATTGGCGAAGGATATCATAAAAAGTTCGGGGAGGCTCATGCAGAAGTAAATTGTATCGCAAATGCAGAAATGTACCTGGCACAGGCTTCATCCCGGCATCGCCAGCAAATTATTGGGGAAAGTATAATGTATGTCTCTCTCGAACCATGCACTCATTTCGGGAAAACACCACCTTGTGCAGATCTTTTGATCGGGAAGGGGATAACGAAAGTTATCATCGGTTCGGTTGATCCTTTTCCTGGTGTAAATGGAAAAGGAATTGCAAAATTAATGGCTTCAGATATTCATGTTGAATCAGGGATCCTGGAAGAGGATTGCAATGCGCTAAATAAAAGGTTTTTTTGTTTTCAAAAGAATCAACGGCCATATATCATTTTAAAATGGGCGCAAACTGCAGATGGAAAAATCGGAAAAATTGATCAACCCGGGATAGCCATTAGTAACCAATTTACTAACCGGCTGGTCCACAAATGGAGAACTGAAGAAGCAGCGATAATGGTTGGAACGAATACAGCGCTATCTGATAATCCAAAGCTTACATCGCGTTTATGGCCGGGCAGAAATCCTATTCGTATTTTATTAGATATGGATCTTCGCTTGCCGCGCACGCTAAATATTTTTGATAGTAGTTCGCCCACCATTATTTTAAATAGTAAGCAGGAAAGTAAAGAAGGGGAATTGCAATTTGTAAAAATTACTAAGGGTAAATTCCCGGAAGAAATTTTAAATAAGTTATACGAGCTGCAAATACAAAGTGTATTGGTTGAAGGAGGTGCGATTACTCTTCAATCATTTATAGATGCGGGACTCTGGGATGAAGCACGTGTA
Organism: Chitinophagaceae bacterium; assembly: GCA_046595095.1. GTDB lineage: Bacteria > Bacteroidota > Bacteroidia > Chitinophagales > Chitinophagaceae > Ginsengibacter. The sequence goes on along the minus strand of JBKJPO010000439.1, from coordinate 113 downwards.
ATTACCAATACAGGATTACGATTGCCAGGTGGTATTGCTGCACCTGTTTTAAAAAATGCAAAAGTATTGGACAAAAAACCAATCGGCAATGACTTAATTCAATGGCGAAAGCT
>JBKJPO010000210.1:0-15755 GCA_046595095.1 Chitinophagaceae bacterium | reverse complement strand
CTCGAACCAACAGATGGAGCAATTTTGGAAAATCTCCTCCGTGATTCTGCTTTTAGTTTTATTGATGATATCAACACTGCTCAGAAAGAAAGCTTACCCGATATTGTAACAATCGCTTTTAAAAATGCAGTAAAAAGATTGGAAAATGAAGATGCGCTTGGAAGACTTCAATGGGCAATAATTAAGGAAACAAAAGCAAATCATTTACTTTCATTAGATGCATTCAGCCGTTTAAATTTACCAATAGGTGGAGGCTCTAATACGATCAACGCAGCAAATACAAAAAATGGCCCAAGTTGGAGAATGGTTGTTCACCTTACTCCTGAAACCGAGGCCTACGGCAATTATCCCGGGGGTCAGAGTGGAAATCCTGGCAGCAGGTTTTATGATAATTTTATCGATAGTTGGGTTGAAGGTAAATATTTCAAACTTTGGATGATGAAGAGGGGTGAGGAAAAGGATAAGAGAATAAAGTGGAAGATATCATTCAATAAGGATAGTTGAACTGAGACAAATAAAAATTATAATTTTTTAATTTGACAATTGAAAAATAAGTACAATCATAAATTCTAATAAATGAAGTTCACAGTATCATTATTGTTAATTATTGTTTTGAGCTTTGTTGCTTGTCTCTATTTCCCCTGGTGGAGTATCTCGATAGTTGCATTTCTTGTAGTGGTCTTAATCCCTTTGAAGCCGGGACTTTCATTTCTTGCCGGTTTCTTAGCACTTTTATTTTTATGGGCAGGGCTTGCGTTATGGATAGGTTTCGCTAACAACTTTGTCTTTGTTGAGAAAATGTCAATGTTGATTTTAAAGATCAATAATTCTGGATTACTGATTACGCTTACTGCCTCAATAGGCGGTCTGGTTGGCGGATTTGGAGCCTTATCCGGAGCATACTTCAGAAGATTATTTCAAAACAGGGCGCCGATTCCTGCTCATGATCACCAGTTATAGACTACGTTGATTTTCATTCCTTCGTTAAGGCTTTTAACAACCGGGCAGTTGTCGCCAATTTTCTGTAACAATTTCTGTTGATCCTTGCTTATATTAAGTGTTGTAGGAAAATCAATGATTACATCGATTGCGCCTATACGTCTTGGTTCATGAAGCATATGTTTTGTTACCTGCAACTTTGCACCACTGAGATCTATACCCAGGTCACTGGCTTTGATTCCCATTGTGGTTATAATGCACGTACCCAGGGCCACGCAAACTGTATCTGTTGGTGAAAACCTTTCACCCTTTCCGCGGTTGTCGGTTGGGGCATCAGTTTCTATAACAGTTCCACTCTGCACATGTGTTACACTACAACGTAGGTTACCTTCATAAACAATTGAAGCAGTCATTATGTAAATTTGCCATAAATTTACATCAAGTAAACTTCAATTATTATTCATGAGAAAATTAATTTTCGTTTTCATTGCCCTTGCTGTTACTCTTCCCTCACTGGCTCAGAAATCCAAAAAAGAGAAAAGAGATGAAAACAGGAGACGTATTAATGCACTTATCCGCCAGGAAGAAGAGGGCGTAATCGTATACCGCAAGCATACCATTTTTGGAGGAAAACTTACCAGCGACGGTTATGGGGTATTCATGGAAATAGGCAGGGCAAAGACTGTGAAAAAATCCACACTATTCCAGTTTGAATTATCAGAACGCAAAGATCCTCATGAAGAGAAAGGGAGCAATGTTATTGGGCAGAATCTTACAAATCCTTTCATTTACGCGAAACAAAATTTTCTTTACCCAGTGAAGCTTGGTATCCAACAACAAGTGCTCCTTGGAAATAAATCAAATAAGAATGGAGTGAGTATTACAGCTAATTATGGAGGTGGGATATCACTTGGTTTGGTACGACCTTATTATGTTCAGCTAAATACTTCGGAGAAGCAATACATTAAATATGAAAATGACAGTGCTCAATTTCTTCGCATAAACGACATCGTTGGAGGCCCGGGGTTTAGCAAAGGATGGAGTGATATTAAGGTTACGCCGGGAGCGTATGCGAAAACTGCTTTACGTTTTGATTATGGAAGTTATAATGAAATGGTTTCTGCAATTGAAGTAGGCCTCAGCGGTGAATTTTATTCTAAGAAAATTCCGCTAATGGTAGGACGTCCGGCGAAACAATTTTTCTTCACAGGATATGTTGCCATTATGTTTGGGAGGAGGAAGTAAACGATTAAACGACTTAAACGATTTAAATGCAGGAAGTACAGATTGAGTTGAAGCCAAAGAAACCAAACTGGTTAAGGGTTAAGTTGCCAATTGGCGAGGAATACAGGCATGTTAGAAACCTGGTAGATACACATAAGCTACACACGATCTGTGAAAGCGGCAATTGCCCAAATATGGGCGAATGCTGGGGTTCAGGCACAGCGACTTTTATGATACTGGGAAATATCTGTACGAGAAGCTGTGGATTTTGCGCAGTAGCAACCGGAAGGCCATTGCCAGTTGATTGGGACGAACCCCAACGCGTAGCCGAAGCAATCAATCTAATGAAGGTTAAGCATGCTGTCATTACATCAGTTGACCGCGATGAATTGAAGGATGGTGGATCGATCATCTGGTATAATACCATCAACGCAGTGAAAGGCCTTAATCCTGGCACTACTTTGGAAACACTTATCCCTGATTTTAAAGCTGAGAAAGAAAATATCAAACGTATTATTGATGCAGGACCCGATGTGGTAAGTCATAACATTGAAACAGTGGAGAGATTAACGAGACAGGTAAGGATCCAGGCAAGATATTGGAGAAGCATGGAAACTTTACGGATATTAAAAGATGGAGGTATGCGCACAAAAAGCGGTATCATGCTCGGGCTGGGTGAAGCAAGAGAAGAAGTAATACAAACACTTAAAGATCTCAGGGAAAATAAAGTTGACGTAATTACTATTGGCCAGTATTTGCAACCAGGCAAAAAGCATTTGGAAGTGAAACGCTTTGTTCATCCTGATGAATTTGCTGAATACCGGGAAATAGGGTATGAGCTTGGTTTTGATTATGTAGAAAGTGGCCCCCTGGTAAGGTCTTCATATCACTCAGAAAAACATGTAATCCAGGGGTGGGGACGTAATAAATGGCTGGAAGAAAAAAGCCGGTTTGCAGATGCTTAAAATTTGCTCCCTGATATTTTCAAAGGCCATCGCGAGCCTATTACTTTTTCCGTTTACAACCTCCAGCCAACAGAGATGGATAAACGTAGATTCTTTATATCAACCCTTACCTTCATCGGTTCATGTGTACCGATCTACTTTACCACTTGATGACAAGCCTTTTGTTGGGTATTATGTAGAGGTGCCGTTGCAAGACAAGAGGCTCATTTTTAGTACAGATACTACGATGAACCGTCGCAATACACCATCAACATTTTTCCAGGATAATGATAAGCCTTTACTGGTGGTAAACGCAACTTTCTTTTCGTTTGAAACCAACCGGAATTTGAACCTCGTGATTAAAAACAGTAGCCTTATTGCACGCAACCACACAACTATTCGTTTAAAAGGAAAAGATTCTTTAAAGTTCATCCATAGCTTCAACAGCGCTATCGGTATAGATCGAAAAGGCAAAGCAGATGTTGCATGGGTATTTACAGATTCATCAAGTTCAAAAGCATTTGCTTCGCAAGCTGCATTGAAACCATTGATTAATGATCAACAAATTGTGAAGCTGAAATATGTGAAAAAGTATGCCAATGACCGATTACACAAATGGAAAATGCGAACTGCGATTGGTGGCGGCCCTGTATTGGTGCAGGATGGAAAAATGGTAATCAGCAATGAAGAAGAAAGGAAATTTTCAGGGAAAGCGATTAATGACAAACATCCAAGAACAGCAATGGGTTATACCGGGGATGGCAGGTTGATCATAATGGCTATCCAGGGAAGAATGCCCGGCATTGCTGATGGGGCTGACTTAATCCAGGAGGCTGAGTTGTTGATTGGAGTGGGTTGTGTGGAAGCTTTGAACCTCGATGGCGGAGGTAGCAGTTGTTTGCTAGTAAATGGAAAAGAAACGATCAAACCCTCCGATAAAACAGGCCAACGTGCCGTACCTGCCGTATTCCTCGTAACTCAAAAATATTAATGTTTTATTCTGTGGCATGATTTTTTCCTTATACCAGGAAACAAAAACACCTCTATGAAACAATTTACAAAATTACTGGCTATTTTATGCCTAAGCCTATCAGTTTTTATTATTGCATGCAAGAAAGATGGACCGGGTACATCTACACTAAATGTAAGATTAACAGATGCCCCCGCAGCCTACACGGCAATTAACATTGACATCAGGGAAGTACGCGTAAAATTACGTGATGATTCGAGCAGTTGGACTAATTTAACCACCACTGCCAATGTCTATAACTTGCTCAATTTTCAAAACGGGGTTGATACCCTCCTTGCTACCGGTATAATTCCAACCGGCAATGTGAAAGAGGTTCGTTTTATCCTTGGCCCTAATAACACGGTAATCGATAATGGTATCGTTTATCCTTTGAAGCTCTCGAGCCAGGATGAATCTGGTCTTAAAATCAAGGTTAGCAAAAGCATTAGTTCTAGTTTTGAAACAATGGTTATAGACTTTGATGCAGCGCAATCTGTAATCAAAGAAAACAATGGCACTTACAGGTTGAAACCTGTACTTAAGCTTAAATAATTTGATTAAGTCATCATTTGAAATTTCTCTGGGATTTATAAAGAGACATGTTAGCTTCGGTTAAAATTTATGGTGAAAAAGTAAACCTATCAAATGAAAAGGGTTTCAATCAATTCGATTGAACCCTTTTTTAATTAGATCCGGTACAAGCTTTAAAACACAGGTTCATAAGTACACCTTGCATGATTTTATTTCTTTTATTATCCAAAAATAATCTGCATCTTTTTATAAACTAAAGGCTCGTATTATTGATTATTCCTAATGGAGAAGTCGGGTTATAAAGTAAGACTGCGAGTACGCATCATCGATCATTTTATTTCCCATACTAATGCGCTTGCCCCGAGAATGGCTGCATCAGACTCTTTCAATTCACTGAATATGAGCTTCACTTTATTTTGAAAGATTGGTAAAAGGTTTTTTTCCATGTGCTCCCTGGTAGGATTTAGAATCATGTCACCGGCTTTCGTCATGCCTCCAAATAAAATGATGGCTTCCGGCGATGAAAACATTACAAAATTTGCCAACGCCTCTCCAAGTATTTTTCCAGTGAAAGCATATACATCCTTTGCCATCTGGTCACCCTTTGCTGCGCATTCGTATACAACAAGACTATTGATTTCCTCACGTTCATATTTCCGCATGAGGCTTACTTCTTCCGGGCGTTTATCAAGAAATTCGAGTGCGGTCATTGCAACACCGGTAGCCGATGCGTAAACTTCCAAAGATCCATACATGTTTGTGCCTGCATGAAGCCTTCCTCCCGGGATGATTATGGTGTGTCCAAGTTCACCGGCAAATCCATCATGGCCCAGGATTAGCATGCCATTAGCAACAATTCCACTCCCAACACCGGTTCCAAGAGTAATCATAATGAAGTCTTTCATTCCTCTTGCAGCTCCATACATCATCTCACCCACCGCTGCAGCATTAGCATCATTAGTTAGTGCTGTGGGCAGGCTAAATTTTTCCTGCACCAGTTTCGCAAGAGGGACAACGCCCTTCCAACTCAGGTTTGCTGCATCTTCAATATTTCCAGTGTAATAGGTACCGTTAGGAGCACCTATGCCAATACCTTTAATATATTTAATTCCACCGACCAACTCGATGGCCGGTAGTAAAGCCAGGTGCAGCTCATCTATAAATGGTTCTACTGTTTCATGTTTACTTGTTGAAAGCGCTCCACGATACGCAATAGTTCCCCGATGATCTACAATACCAAAAACTGTATTTGTTCCACCAATATCAATTCCGATAGCATACTCACTAATGGTAGCAGGGGTATTTTTTATTGATTTCATTAAAATGTTTTTGTCTTATTCATCAATGACTCCCGCCAACCTGCTTGTCGTAATCGATACCTTGTTTTTTCAAAATTCCTTTTACAACGAATGCGAAAATGGCCAGGTACAGAAAACAGATCACAGCAACCCAATAAGACTGGTGAATACCAATTCCCACAATAGTTGATTTCGATTGAAGGTAGTCTGCAATCTTTCCCTGGATCGGAGGTATGATCGCCCCACCCAGGATCATCATGATCAGGAAAGCTGAACCCTGGGTTGTATATTTTCCTAAACCGGCAATCGATAAAGTAAAAATACAAGGCCACATTATCGAGCAGAATAAACCTCCGCTCAGGAACGCATAGATCGCAACGGTGCCAGTGGTAAATAAGCCTATAAGCATAGCCGTTACTCCAAGCACGCTGAATATAAGGAGTGTTCTTGCAGGTTTGTCTTTACTTAAATAAAAAGCACCAATCTGCACAAGAACGCAGACCACGTAATAGTAAAGTGGTTTCATATCATATTTTGCCAGCGAATTTACCCCGATCACAATTCCAAATGCGACAATGGGTACTATGAACAACAACAGGTTTCTTGTTGACCAGCTTGTTTTAAATACAGTAATAGCCCCGGCCCACCTACCGATCATAAGACTTCCCCAATACATTGAAATATATGGTGCAGCCTCGGAAGATTGGAATCCACCAAAGTCCGGTTGCTTCAAAAGCTCACTTAAATTACTTCCAATTGTTACTTCTGCACCCACGTATGTGAAAATCCCCAGCATTCCAAGCACCAGTTGTGGGTATTGCATGGCTCCCCAACCTGCGGGTCGTTTTTTTGCACTCATGTTTGAAACTAATAAACCGAGAACAACTACTGCAAGGGCACCGAAGAGCCATTTCATTCGGTATGTTTCCAGGTCATGTTTTTCTGCTGCGCTTGCATTAGTAAGTTCAACTTTATAACTGTTGAAAACAGGTACGAACATGATGATGAGTAACCCAGTAATGATCAGTAAACTATATAGAGCTTTATTTGCCTTTTCTGTTTTCTCAATCGATATTCCTGCGGGGACATTTTTGGAAAAATAAAATAGTGCAGCTGCACCAATAAATAAAGCACCTACACACGCATATAGTACGATCACTTTGTCCAGGCTCAGCGAAGCAATCTTTTCATCAGTAATTGCAGCTGTTGTACCAAATAACGCAAAGGCCACCACGATGGGTCCAATAGCAGTACCAAATGAATTTACTCCTCCACCAAGATTTACCCTGCCGGTTCCTGTTGCAGGGTCGCCCAGCGATATTGCGAATGGCTGCGCAGCTGTTTGTTGCAATGAGAATCCAAGTGCAACAATAAATAATCCCACAAGCATGCCGGCAAATGTGTTTGCATTAACCGCAATGATCATTGCTGCAGCTCCGAGTGCAGAGAATAATAATCCATAGACGATACTTTTCTTATAACCCCATTTAGCAACAAGATCTTTCCCACCAAATGATCCATAAGCAAATAAACCCAGTGCACCCAGGTAATATGCCAGGTAAAATGCAAAATCAATCAGCTGGCTTTGAAATTGATCAAGCTGGAAATAATGTTTGCAAAATGGAATAAACACACTGTTTCCGGCGGCAATGAATCCCCAGAAAAAAAATACGGTGACCAGCACACCAAGCGCACCAGAATTTGTTTCTTTCAAAACGGGCTCATTAGATTGGATAGTAGGAGTATTCTGGGGCATTGCCATATTATAAAATTTTATCGTTGAAAGTAAATGAATTTTTCTATGTAAAGAATTTTCATTTTATAATTTGTTCCTAACAAAATCCTTCTTAATTTGATGAGTTATAACCCCTAAGCAAATAATGGAAATAATTCATGTAAGTGCTGAATGCTATCCTGTGGCTAAGGCAGGGGGATTAGGAGATGTGGTAGGTGCACTTCCAAAATACCAGGAAAAATTAGGGCATATTACAAAAGTAGTGATGCCGATGTACCGTACAAAGTTCCTGGATGAAAATGAATTTGAAGTTGTTCATAAAGGTGCTTTTGGAATGGCGCATTATTGGTTTAATTATACGGTGATCAAGGAAAAAAACAATAGCCTTGGCTTCGATCTATACCTGGTTGATATTTATGGTTTGCTCGACAGGGAAAATATCTACGGGTATGATGATGATTCTGAAAGATTCACCGGTTTCCAGGTAGCGGTTGTTGATTGGCTCAGTAAATGGAATCATCAACCGGATGTTGTGCATGTGCATGATCATCATACTGCGCTTATTCCTTTCATGATGCAAAATTGTTTTGCATATCGACACCTTGCTTCAATACCTACTGTACTTACAATTCATAACGCACAATACCAGGGCTGGATGAGTTGGGATAAATCAAATTATATTCCTTCATGGGATGGCTGGAAGTGGGGATTGCTCGACTGGAAAAGTAATATCAACCCCCTGGCCTGTGGTGTAAAATCTGCTTCAAAAGTTACCACCGTAAGCCCAAGCTATCTTGAAGAATTAAGGTATTCTGCTAACGGGTTGGAGAATTTATTTGAATATGAAAGGGGTAAATGTGCCGGAATACTAAATGGAATAGACGAAGCAGTATGGGATCCCTCGACGGATAAATATATTCAAACTCAATACGACGTAGAAGATGTACAGGATGGTAAACTGGCAAACAAAAAACTGCTTTGTGAAGAGTTTGGATTAGATGAAAAATTGCCCCTGATCGTTTTCATTGGCAGGCTTGTGGGGGAAAAATCTGCAGATCTCTTGCCTAAAGCAATAACGGATAGTTTAAATTATATCGGTCCTAAAATGAGTTTCCTTATTTTGGGTAGCGGTGACCCATTAATCGAAACTGAGCTTGAAAGGATGCGAGGGTATTTTACTGGCTATTACAATTCCCGGATTGGGTATAATGAAAAGCTGGCCCACCTGATGTACGCAGGCGCTGATTTTTTATTGATGCCCAGCAGGGTGGAGCCTTGTGGTCTCAACCAGATGTATGCGATGAGATATGGTACCATACCCATGGTGAGAAATACAGGTGGGCTCAAAGACACGGTAATTGATGTGGGTGATGAAGGAGGATTTGGCTTAAAATTCAATGATGACTCTGTAGGCGACATAACCGTATCTGTGTATAGGGCAGTAGAACTTTTCCCTGGTACCGGCAAGATTACTACAATGAGAAAACGGATGATGCAAATTGATAACAGCTGGGAAAAAAGTGCAGGTACTTATATTAGTGTTTACACATCGATAATAACGTAGTCGCAGTTATTACGATTATGTTTGCAGAGCATTATGCTAAGGAATTGAAAACTTAAATTGGAAAATTATGATAAGCAATTCGCTCATTGCCGTGATCCTGGGTGGAGGTGCAGGCTCAAGGTTGTACCCGCTTACTTCATCTAGAAGTAAACCGGCCGTGCCAATAGCAGGCAAATACCGGCTCGTTGATATACCAATCTCCAATTGTATCAATTCTTCAATCAACCGGATGTTTGTTTTGACGCAATATAATTCGGCATCATTAAATAAGCATATCAAAAACACATACCAGTTCAGCGCTTTTAGTAAGGGATTTGTAGATATATTGGCAGCTGAACAAACTCCTGATAGCGCCCATTGGTTCCAGGGAACAGCAGACGCAGTGCGGCAGTCGATTCGACATTTTGCAGATAATGAATTCGAGCATGTATTGATATTATCAGGTGACCAGTTGTACCAGATGGATTTTGCAGAGATGTTTGCAAGTCACATTAAAAATGATGCCGATATTACGATAGCAACTATTCCCGTTACTGATCGTGAAGCTCCTGAATTTGGATTGCTTAGATCTGATGAATCCAATATGATTACTGATTTTATCGAGAAACCTGCAAAAGAATTATTGCCTGAATGGGTGAGTGATACAGGCCACGACATGCAGGCTGCAGGCAGAAATCACCTGGCATCGATGGGAATTTATCTTTTTAAAAGGGAAATGCTCATGCTGCTCCTCGAAGACGAATTTAAAGAAGCAACTGATTTTGGCAAAGAGATCATCCCAAAATCAATCGGAAAATATAAGGTTGCCAGTTTCCAATACGATGGTTACTGGACCGATATCGGTAATATATATTCGTTCTTTGAGGCAAACCTGGCGCTTACCATGGATATCCCTCCATTCAACCTTTTTGATAATTCAAAAACCGTTTATAGCCGCGCCAGGATGCTTCCCCCGGCGAAGATCAGTGGCACCACCATAAATAAATCCATCATTGCCGAAGGATGTATCATTCGCGCCAGGCAACTGGATAGCAGCGTTATCGGTATCAGAACAAGGATAGGGGATGATACGACCATTGTGAGCAGTTACCTGATGGGGAGCGATTATTATGAAACGCTTCTTGATATTAAATATGCGTTTGACAAAGGGATTCCCAAACTTGGCATTGGCGACAGGTGCTATATTAAGAATGCAATCGTAGATAAAAATTGTCGAATAGGCAATGACGTTAGGATTAACGGCGGACCCGACCTTGCTGATTCCGATCATGCATTATATACTATCAAGGATGGAATTATTGTGATAAAGAAAAATGCGATAGTGCCTGATGGCTTTATTATCGATAAGTACTAGTAATAATGTTTATTAACTAATATTCAATGGCCCGGGAGTTTAAAGACCTTCATATTGTATCGGCTCGAAATTAAGACTCCTCCCTGATATTTTCAGAGTACACCAAAATACTTTCTCCTAACTATTTTTTATCAATCTACCAATTAAGTGTATTTTGTACACATAATAAATTCCATCTCTTTTAGACATATCCTAAATCAATTGATATGAATGAACAAAGAACCAATGATGTTACTCCGCATGCGCCACTTTTACCAAAGCCGCGATTAGGTTTCTGGCAGATATTCAATATGAGTTTTGGCTTTTTTGGGATTCAGTTTGGTTGGGATCTTCAAAGAGCGAATATGGGACCCATCTATGAATACCTGGATGCCAGCCCTGATGAAATTCCTTTATTATTTCTTGCTGCGCCGCTTACAGGGTTAATAGTACAACCCATAATCGGGTACATGAGTGATCGAACCTGGCATCCATGGTGGGGAAGGCGAAGGCCTTATTTTTTTGCGGGAGCTATAATAAGTACCATTTGTTTATTCTTTATGCCAAACAGCAGTGCTCTGTGGATGGCTGCAGGTTTGCTTTGGATCCTCGATACGGCGGGTAATGTGGCCATGGAACCTTTCAGGGCTTTCGTTGCCGACAAGTTGCCTGAAGAGCAGCGCACACGCGGGTTTGCCATGCAAAGCCTGATGATCGGCCTTGGAGGAAGCATCGCTTCCGGTTTACCCTGGCTCCTTTCAAATTTATTAGGCGTTTCAAGAGAAAGTACTGATGGTGGTATCCCTGATTCAGTAAAATATGCTTTCTACATTGGGGGTGCAATGTTTTTGCTATCTGTATTGTACACAATATTTACAACCAGGGAATATCCACCTGCTGATGTAGGATTTAAAGAAAAAGTAAAAGAAAGTAATAAGGGATTCGGCGGTGGAGTAAATGAGATACTGCATGCCATTTCAAATATGCCGCCTAAAATGAAACAGTTGGCATGGGTGCAATTCTTTACATGGCCAGGTTTATTCCTGATGTGGTTTTATTATAGTACTGCAGTAGCTAGAAATGTATTTGGTGCTGTTGACGAAAAGGAAGAGCTCTATACAAGAGGAGTGGAATTTGCCGGGCTTACCCTTGCATTTTATAATGTTGTAGCATTTCTTTTTGCTTTATTCATCCCGCTGATCGCAAAAAGTCTAGGTAGGAAAATGACACATTCATTTTGTCTTTTCTGTGGTGCGATAGGATTGATAGCTGTGGGTTTTGTTGAAAACAGATACATGCTTTATGGTTGCATGGTAGGCGTTGGTATTGCCTGGTCGAGTATTTTATCTATGCCCTACGCAATGCTGGCAGGAAGTTTGCCCGAAAACAAGATTGGATTATACATGGGTATTTTCAACTTTTTTATTGTACTACCGGAAATAATTGCCTCATTATTTTTTGGCTGGGTTATGTCTCATTTACTTGAAAATGACCGTATGCTTGCCGTACAAATCGGTGGTGGTTTGATGATTGTGGCAGGGATATTATGCATGATCCTGGTAAAGGAAAATAAGGATGGAAGCAACATTGCTCCAATCATGGATTCTTCGGGAGTATAATCAAACTCTCCGACAAAATATTATTCTACTTTTTATAAAAAAACCAGATGAAAAATTTTATTCCCGTATGCCTTTTTTTTGCTGCACTCAACTCCCAGGTAATAGCGCAAGAAGCTAAGTATAAATGTTATCCCACAAACTGGTGGACGGGCATGAAGAATACAAAAGTTCAGGTGATGATTCATAGTGAGAAGATAGCGAATGCAGCAAGTGGAATATTAATCGGCTATCCCGGTGTGAAGATTGAAAAAGTGAATAAAGTTGAGAATAGCAATTACGTATTTATTGACCTGGCGATATCACCGGCAGCAAAGCCAGGTATCATAAAATTTCGTGTGCCTAAATCATCAGCATCAGCTCCATTTGATATCAATTTCGAATTAAAGGCAAGACGTTCTGCAGAGAATGGTAAATCAAGGATAAAAGGTGTTGATGCAAGGGATCTTATGTACCTCATCATGCCCGATCGATTTGCAAATGGTGATCCTTCTAACGATAAGATTGCCGGAATGCAGGAGTTGGTGAATAGTCGGGATTCGCTAAAGGGCAGGCATGGCGGGGATTTGCAAGGTATCACAAAAAATCTCGGTTATCTCTCTGACATAGGCGTTACTGCCCTTTGGTTAAACCCGGTTTTGCTAAATGATATGGCCAGGGAATCATTTCACGGATATGCTTTTACTGACCACTATACAATCGATCCCCGGTTAGGTGGCGATGCAGCCTATCATGAATTGATTGAAGCTGCACATAAGAAAGGGATGAAAGTAGTACAGGATGCGGTGTATAATCATGTTGGCCTTAATCATCTTACGGTAAAGGATAAACCAATGAAAGATTGGCTTAATGAATGGGGAAAGTACACAAACACCTCATACAAGGACCAGGCTTTATTAGACCCTTATGCTTCAGAGATCGACACCAAGATCATGAGCAATGGATGGTTCACACCATTCATGCCCGACCTTAACCATAAGAATCCTTATGTGGCAAAATTCCTGATCCAACATGCGATCTGGACCGTAGAGAATTTCGGGATTGATGGATGGCGCATCGATACTTATGCATACAACGACCTCGACTTCATGAATGTTTGTAATAAAGCTCTCCTTGATCAATATCCTCAGCTGGGCATCTTTGGTGAGACCTGGGTACATGGAGTGGTGAATCAGAGTTTCTTTATGGAAAACATTTACAATATTTCTTATAAATCCAACTTACCTGGTGTTACAGATTTTCAACTTCACTTCGCCATGAATGATGCATTAAACCAGAATTATGGCTGGATGGAAGGGTACAGCAAATTGTATTCTGTACTATCCAATGATTTTGTTTACAAGGATGCATACAAGAATAGCATTCACCTGGATAATCATGACATCAGCAGGTTCTATACAACTGTTGGTGAGGATTTCCGTAAATACAAACAAGGGATCAACTGGTTGCTAACGTTGAGGGGTATCCCACAACTTTATTATGGCACCGAAATTTTAATGACGGGATCCACAAGCCCTTCCGATGCCCTGGTGAGAAAGGATTTTCCAGGAGGTTGGCCAGGTGATAGAGAGAATAAATTTTCTAAAACAGGAAGAACTGAAAAAGAAAATGAAGCATTCGATTATGTGCGCAACCTTTCGCGATATCGCAGGAGTACAACAGCTCTTCAAAATGGTAAAATGATGCAGTATATTCCGTATGACGGGCTGTATGTTTATTTCAGGTACGATCCGAAGACGACCGTAATGGTGGTTTCAAATTCCAATGATAAGTCTGTGGATGTAATGGTAGACCGTTTCGTGGAACGAACTAAAGGATTTTCAAAAATGAAAAATATCCAGACAGGGGAGATTAGTATTTTAAAAGATTTCGCGCTGGATGCGAAGGGTAGTGGAGTTTATGAGCTGGTGAAATAATGTGTTTTTCTTATCCTATCATTGGGCAAAGATATTTATCCTCCATCTTCCAATCGGAACTGCCTTTCCTAATCGCCTGTAATAACGAAGCATTACCTGATTTCTTATCTTCTGTTGGAGGTACTACCTCCGCATCTTTCCCGGGAAGACTTGGAGTCGATTCAGGGCCTCCCGTTACAAAAATCTTATCTGTATAAAATGCAACTACAAAAACAGAATCCATCATTGTGGCAGTAGCCCGGCGGCAGTTGAATCGCTTTTTCCTAAAATAGAAACGCTTGAATTGATGAGATTTTTTTTATTAGCAGTATCTTGAAGGGAGCTTTAGTGTTTTACCGGGTAAATGTGCACGTAATGGAAACTAATGACACAAAAAGGAGTATTAAATTCTCCCGGGCCAGGTTGAGATGTACGGAATAAATCAATGTTAATTATATTTAAGAAATTACTAACGCCTCCTGTATATGCCATCACCAACTTACAGATACGAAGACATTCATTTTGTAGACTCTACTAAAGATGTATGGAATTATTCTCTTCTCAGCGACGAAGACATTTCGAATTTCCAGGCAGGTACATATTATTCTTTGTATGAAAAGTTTGGTGCGCACCAGGTAGAGGTATTGAAAACATCGGGATATTACTTTGCAGTATGGGCACCAAATGCTACGCAGGTGAGTGTGATCGGTGAATTTAATAATTGGGTAAAAGGTGAGCATAAGCTATTTGTGCGGCTCGATAAATCGGGAATATGGGAAGGCTTTATACCCAATATTAAAAATGGGAGTAATTATAAATATCATATCAGGGGCTATCGCGGGCTTGAACTCGAGAAATGCGACCCCATTGCAAACTACTGCGAACTAAGACCCAATACAGCTTCTATTACATGGAACCTGGATTATGATTGGACTGACGAGGATTGGATGTCGAAGCGAAAAAAACATAATTCCTTAAAATCACCCTGGAGCATATACGAAGTTCATCTTGCCAGTTGGATGAGGCCTGATAAAAATAATGAAGAAGTTTATAATTCATATGCCCAGATAACAGAGCGGCTAGTTCCATATGTAGTGGAAATGGGATTCACCCATATTGAATTCATGCCGGTGATGGAGCATCCTTATGATGGTAGCTGGGGCTACCAGGGCACGGGTTACTTTGCCGCTACTTCAAGATTCGGAAAGCCGCAGGAATTCATGGCGATGATCGATGCTTTTCATAATGCCGGTATCGGTGTAATACTTGATTGGGTACCTTCACATTTCCCTTACGATTCTCATGGCTTATATATGTTTGACGGAACGCATACCTATGAGTATGCGGATATGCGAAAAGGTTTTCACCCTGATTGGAATTCATACATATTTAATTATGCCCGGGGAGAAGTAAAATCTTTTCTCATCAGCGCAGCAAGATTCTGGTTTGATCTCTACCATATCGATGGCATGCGGGTAGATGCAGTGAGTTCAATCTTAAGACTGGATTATTCAAGAGAAGAAGGTCAATGGGAAAGAAATGAATTTGGTAGTAATGGAAATATCGAAGCCATCGCGTTCATAAAAGATTTTAACCTCACAATCTACCGTGATTTTCCTGATGTGCAAACGATCGCAGAAGAGGCGACGGACTGGCCAAGAATCTCG
>JBKJPO010000436.1:0-4079 GCA_046595095.1 Chitinophagaceae bacterium | reverse complement strand
GCCACTACCAGCGCCGTTTCCGGAAGATGTGTATATGGAGGTGTTGCGGAAGTAAGTGTTAATGTAAGTACCGAAACCCAGGGCCAGGGAATAGGTAAGCAATTGCTCACAAAACTTATAGAAATTAGTGAAGACGAGAATATCTGGACCCTCCAGGCGGGTATCTTTCCGGAAAATAAAGCCAGCTTAAGGATTCATGAAGAATGCGGCTTTCGGGTAGTAGGCATAAGGGAAAGGATAGGAAAGATGGATGGCCTGTGGAGGGATACGGTTTTGCTTGAACGAAGAAGCGATAAAACTGGTTTGTGACGAGTAAGTGGTTCAAGAGGTTCAACAAGTTCAAATAACCGCCTTGGGTTTCTGAAGCATCTTGAACCTCGTGAGCCTCTTAAACTTGTTGAACCTCTTGAACCTCTTGAACCTCTTGAACCTCTTAAACGTTATAACATGATTCTATGAAACAAATCTTAATACTCTGCACCGGCAACAGCTGCAGAAGCCAGATCGCACATGGCTATCTGCAGCATTTTGCAAAAGGCAAAGCTGAAATTTATAGTGCAGGCATTGAAGCACATGGTGTAAATCCATTAGCAATCAAAGTAATGAGAGAAGATGGCATTGATATAAGCCATCACAGTTCGAACAACGTTGAAGAATACACGCAGATTCCATTTGATTTTATAATTACAGTTTGCGACAATGCCAATGAAAGATGCCCGTATTTTCCTTCAACTGCAAAAAAGTTTCACCAGGATTTTCCTGATCCAGCTAAAGCCACGGGTAGCCCTGAAGAGATTATGGCGGCTTTTCGCCTGGTGAGGGATATGGTAAAAATCTATTGTCTTAAATTTCTGCAAGCGAATTTAGGAAAGCAATAAAACGTCCTTTGATCCGAAAATTTACAAAACTTCGAAAATATTTATCCAATCCAATCAATGGTTTCTTTAATCAATTGCTCAAGCTCTTTAGATGTACCTGCAAAAGGATGTTTGGTTCCAAATGTATGCCCGGCATTTGGTATGATCTTCAATTCCTTCTTAAGACCGTAATCTCCAAGCCAATCATTGATTGAATAAGCGTCTTTCATCGATACGGCTTCATCGGCATCACCATGAATAATGAGAAAATCTGAATCTACTTCCTTAAGGGCCGCTTTCAAATTCCATTCCCCATTCGCCTTTTTTGCTTCTTCAAGTAATTCTTTCCCCTGCGGAAGTTCCTGTTTGGTACGATTATTTTTGATTAATCTCACCCCGGTTTTTTCCCATTCCCGGATAATATCTTTAGGCCATCTATCCAAAGTTTTTACAGGAGAAACTAAAATTATCCCATCAATTTTATATCCCTCAGATAATAGTTTTTTTGACGCAAAAATTGTTGGGATGCTTCCCAGGCTATGGGTAAAAAAGATAAGCTTAGTTTTTTCGGAGAAATCAATATCCGAATTTTTGATTGTCCGCACGATTTCGCAAAGATCTTCAGTTTCAAGGCGCATGCAGTTTTTTTCATATAAGTCTAATTCGGAAAAATAATCTGCATCGCCAACAATTCCGCCATGACTAAAATTATAACTGTAAGAGGAGATGCCACGCGCGCATAGTTTCTCCTGGATATATGGAAACATCCCATAATTATAAAAACCGTTTTGCCCATTGGTGATTATGACCAATGCTGCCCCCGGCACTTTTGCTTTTAAATAGATGCCCTCTATTTTCCCATGGGGGAAGTCAAAACTGATCTTTCTTTTCATTGGATAATTTTTTGCCCTGATTTAAAATTTAACTAGAAAGTTGGATAAAGATACACCCGGAGTTTCGCTTTATCCATCTAACAAAAGAGCAGCTTGAATACCATGCATCCTTTGGTATTATTATTGCCTGCTCAATATTTCAAGCTTTCCAAAATGAAAAAACTCACGATTATTATCAGCTTCACAGCCTCGGTATTCCTGTTTGGGAGTTGTGCCCGCAACCCTGTTACCGGGAAAAAGCAGGTTGTCCTGATGTCTGAAAACCAGGAAATTGCGATGGGTAAGGAAGCTGACCCGCAAATCATTGCCCAGTTTGGATTGTACCAGGATAAGGCATTGCAAGATTTTATTACCCAAAAGGGGAAAGAAATAGCAGCAATCTCACACCGCCCTAATCTTGCCTATGAATTTAAGATCGTTGATTCAGAAGTTCTGAATGCCTTTGCGGTACCAGGCGGCTATGTATATTTCACCCGTGGAATAATGGCCCATTTCAATAGTGAAGCGCAATTTATTGGGGTGCTCGGCCATGAAACCGGCCATATTACTGCACGACACTCCGTGGCACAACAAAGAAATGCATTGCTCGGACAGTTGGGAATTATAGCGGGAGTTGTTATCAATCCAAATCTTGCGCGTTTTGCCGAAACGGCTTCGCAGGGATTGGGGCTTTTGTTTTTAAAGTTTGGAAGAGATGCGGAGCGCCAGGCTGATGAGCTGGGTGTGGAATATTCTACGAAAATTGGTTATGATGCCCGGGAAATGGCAGAATTTTTTACAACCCTTGAAAGAAAAGGAGCTGAAAGCGGTGCTGCAGAATTACCGGATTTCTTATCAACACAT
This sequence comes from Chitinophagaceae bacterium, assembly GCA_046595095.1. Classification (GTDB taxonomy): domain Bacteria; phylum Bacteroidota; class Bacteroidia; order Chitinophagales; family Chitinophagaceae; genus Ginsengibacter. The sequence goes on along the minus strand of JBKJPO010000436.1, from coordinate 1,486 downwards.
CCAAATCCGGGGGATAGAAATGCCACAGTGAACAAGCTAGCTGCTGAATGGAAACAAAAGCTCAATTTATCAAATGCAGTTATCAACCGGAACAGTTACCTGCAAAGAATTGAAGGACTAATTTATGGCGAAGATCCAAAGCAAGGATACCTCGAGAATAATGTTTTTTACCATCCTGAACTTAAATTCCAGTTTCCTACTCCCCAGGGTTGGAACTATCAGAATACTCCTCAGCGCGTACAATTTGCCCCGAAAGATGGAAGGGCATTATTGATGATGATGCTTGCACCGGGAAACAATTTACAGGAAGCTGCGAATGCCGTGGTTCAACAAAATAATCTACAGGTATTGGAATCAAAACAAATAAACGTTAACGGGCTACCGGCAATTGCAATGGTAGCAGACCCGAGACCAGTGGAGGGTCAGCAGCAACAACCGATTAGATTACTATCATACCTGATACAATATGGAAATGTCATTTATCTTTTCCTGGGCGTATGCAATATCACCGATTTCAACCAGTTTGTTCCTTACTTTACAAATACAATGGAAGGGTTCAGGCAACTTACGGACCAGGCAAAATTGAATAAGAAGCCTGAGCGGGTAAGGATAAAAACTATGAAAACCAATTCAACATTTGAACAGGCATTAAGAAGCTTTTCGGTACCGGATAAACGCTTTGAAGAACTTGCGATTCTTAACGGAATGAAATTGACTGATAAAGTTACTGCCGGTATGATGATAAAAATTATCGGGTTGTAATCTTATTCAAAATGAACGTCGGAAAATATATAATTATTATTGGCGGCATTATATTGGTAATAGGATTGATTGTATACCTTTTTCCGGGTACATTTAGATGGGTTGGAAGATTGCCGGGGGATATCCGAGTAGAAAAAGAAAATTCCAGCTTTTATTTCCCGGTAGTGACGATGATTGTTGTAAGTGTGGTGCTTAGTATTATAGCAAATGTTTTGAGGAAACTTTTGTAGAAGCGTAGGTTATAATTGTCTGAAGAGTGATTTTGCTGGACCATCGGAATTGTACCTTCTAATATCATCGGCAATAAAAAAGAAATAGTGATTGATCACCCGGTGGGTGGCGCGTGTAATATTACCGGCGACCTGATTATTAAACCAGGTGGAAAGCTAACTGTACTTCCAGGCAAAAAATTGAATGTATCAGGGCAGATAATTATGCAATGAAAAAGGGCTGGAAATCTTTTTGATCGATCTGCCAATAAGAAACTAAACAGATTCTTACAAAATATTAATTGGATTTATTCGTAGCTCAGTTTCTAAGCCAATGAACCATTTCCAAAATATTTATTTTTTACCCCGCTGAATAATAGTCCCAGAATAAGCGGAAGGATATGTGTTGGTAGCTCACCAGCGAAAAGATGTCAATTGCAACTGGCATTTAAACGAATTCCAAGGCTACTCCTACCACCTGATAATCACCCTCCCACCCCTTCCATTACCGCCAC
>JBKJPO010000322.1:0-5361 GCA_046595095.1 Chitinophagaceae bacterium | reverse complement strand
TTTGTAGCATTCTGTTGCTAATCAGAAGTATTGGATATGATACTCAAACTTTTGGGTAGCGCAATCATCTTTACTACAGGAAGGCTTTAAAACTATTGTTATGCAAAAAATTATTGCAATAATAGTATGCTGGTGTTGGTTTTGGCAGGCATCTGCCCAGCCCAATATTACCGCGGCCGAATATTATATAGATACCGACCCCGGCTTTGGCCTTGCCACCAGCATACCTATTACTACGCCATTGCCCAATGTTATAGACAAGGCATTCAGCGTATCTCTCACAGGCGTTTCAGAGGGCGTACATTTTCTGTTTATTAGAAGCCTTGATGCTAATGGAAAATGGAGTATTACCAACCGCTTTGTGTTTTATAAACCGTCAGCATCAGCAGGAGCTCCTGCCGCCAACATTGTAAAAGCCGAGTACTTTTTTAACAACGATCCGGGCTTTGGCAATGCTACAAATATTCCACTATCTGCGGGTGTGGATGTCCAGAATGTCGCGTTTTCGGCTGGTATAGATACCTTGCCCGTAGGAGTGCACCAGTTATTTATCCGTAGCAAAAATGCTGATGGAAAATGGAGCGTAACCAACAGGCGGATTTTATATAAACCAAATCCAGCAAGTGGATTGCCACCGGGGAATATTACCGATGTGGAATATTTCATTGATACCGATCCCGGCTTTGGCAAAGCCGTTCCGATAGCAATAAATCCGGCAGCTAATTTTTCAGATTTTTTAACCCTCATCAATATATCAGGTCTGTCTGTGGGTGATCATAATTTATTTATTCGCAGCCGGACCAATAGTGGATGGAGCATAACTAATAGGTACACCTTCCCGATTGCTACCACAGCTGCTTCGCCTTCTATAAATGTAAATGCCATTACAAAAACAGTTATGTGCTCAAAAGATAGTGTGAAAATATCTTATGATGCTAAGGGCAGTTACAATCCAGGCAATATATTTAATGCGGAATTAAGCGATGCAAGTGGATCATTTTCTTCACCGGTAATCATTGGTTCTTATACCGGTACCAACAGCTCCATAATAGCCTGTAAGCTGCCTAATAATGTAGTGGGTGGCACCAATTTCAGGGTTCGTGTAAGTAGTACAAATCCTGTAGTGATAGGCTTACCTGGCAGCGATGCTTTAACCATTGGTAACAGGTCGATACCACAATTCATTACTGGACCTATACACGTAAATGGAAATTTGAATTATGCCTATAACATTCCTACTGTAACAGGTAGCACATGGAACTGGATGATAACAGGAGGCTTACAACAGAGTGGTAGCAATACTAACAACATTAGCGTGACCTGGACGCAGCCAGCAACACCAAGTACAAGTGGCGTAATCAAATTGGTAGAAACCAACTATAACTGCCCGGGCGATACCAGCAGTTTAACAGCGACCGTCTATAAACTTCGTATTGGAGTTACAACATCATTAACAGCTTGTAAAGGATTTGGCATAACCATTAATGCAAACGCGGATGGGGCATTTAGTGCAGGAAATACCGTTACTGCAGAATTAAGCGATGCCTCCGGTTCATTTGCTACACCGGTTTCCATTGGTAGTGTGGTATTAGTTGGCAATGGGCTTAACCAGGCTGCAATTATTAATGGATTGGTCCCATTCAACACAGCAAACGGAATCAATTACAAGGTAAGGCTGAAGAGCAGCAATCCCGTTTTCATGGGCGACAGTTCAGCTGCCATCAGTATTCTGAAACCCGATATTGGTGCCGATCTTAATCGTACATATTGCATTGGAAGGGGTTACAACCTGGCGCAAAACTTTACTGATAATTCACTCACTTACGCTTACTACGATCAAAGCTTTGTGATACTTTCCCGTCCTGATAGTGTGGAAGCAGGTAGCTACCAAATAATAGGGACTAATACACAAGGATGTAAAGATACGGCCATGCTTACCCTAAGCAGTAATCCAACGCCAAACCTTGGAGCTGATACTACAGTCTATCACCTATGCCTAAACGAAACCACCAATCTAAACCCACTCTATAACACGAGCGGGCTTACGGCAGTTTGGAATTTTGGAAATCCTTCCTCTGCTCCACCCGGCACTTATCGTTTGGTGGGTACCAATAGTTTCAGCTGTACTGATACTGCATTTGCTTTCGTAGTATTGGAAGTGGCTACATGGACAGGCGCAACAAGCAGCAACTGGCATACTGCCTCAAACTGGAATATTGGAAAAATTCCTACGGATAAGACGCATGTAATAATTCCAGGCGGTACGCCTAATGCTTGTATCATAAGCACTGGGAATGCCATCGCGGCCAGCGTACAGGCCCGCAACGGTGCCAATGTGCAGACAATAAATAACCGTGTAGTTGATGTCAAAGGAAAGTGTTTAACACTTCCGGTCAACTAATGCAATTTTTGTGATCTCTCTCTCCTTAATTTCAAGGAGAGAGGGATTTTTTGTCATTTTCCAGGCCCTATATAAACGCATGATATTTTTTGGATTATAAATAAATGGGATGAATTTCCTAAATCATTTAAAACTGTAAATAGGTGGTAATGGATTAACTTAAATTTGAGTAAATTATGTTATGGCAGAAATCCTTATTACAGTCCTGGTCACATTTATCTTTACCTCCCTTATCACCTGGTGGTTTACACGCAATATTGCCTCAAAGCAGGCGGCGATACTGGCCGAAAGACTCTCACACCAGGTAACGGCTTCGGCTACACTCCAGGCTAACTATAATAATCTAAACACTGAAAATGCAGAGCTATCTTCACGTGCAACCCGGGCGGAGAGCAGAAATGAATTGCTTGAAGATTATGCTATAAAGTATAATCAATTGCGTGGCGATTATACAACAGCTCAGTCTCAACTTTCGGCGTTGAAAGAAAATCTCAAATCTGCTGAAGAGAAACTTGCAGGGCAAAAACAAGAACTGCAGGAAATCGGGGAAAAATTCCGTTTTGAATTTCGCAATCTCGCACAAACGATCCTTGAAGAAAAATCGGAAAAATTCACCCAGGTAAATGAAGAAAAATTAAAAGCCATTCTTGATCCTTTGAAATTAGAGATTGGAACATTTAAACAAAAAGTGGAAGAAACCTATGATAAAGAATCCAAAGAACGTTTTTCATTAGGAAAGGAAGTTCAACGCCTGATTGAAATGAGCCAGGCAGTGAGTATAGAAGCTAATAACCTTACATCAGCATTAAAAGGGAATAATAAGATCCAGGGAAACTGGGGAGAAATGATATTGGAAAGCCTCCTTGAGAATAGCGGGCTTACTAAGGGAAGGGAATATTTTGTCCAGGAATTTATTCGTGACAATGCCGGAAATGTAATTAAAGATGAAAACGGACAGGGATTGCAACCGGATATTATTATCAGCTATCCCGACCAGCGAAAGGTGGTAATTGATTCGAAGGTTTCTTTACTTTCCTGGGATGAGTGCAATACTCATGAAAGCAAAGCGGAACAACAACGTTGCCTGCTCGATCATATCAGGTCATTGCGTTCTCATATCGATGGACTTTCGCGGAAAAATTATCCAAAATATGCTACAGCACTGGATTACGTTTTACTTTTTATCCCTATAGAACCGGCATTTCTTGAAGCTGTCAAAACTGATACACTACTCTGGAAATATGCTTACGACCGGAAAATCCTTCTTGTAAGTCCTACAAATCTTTTTGTTGTACTGAGAATCATCTCCGACTTATGGAGAGTGGAGCAACGGAATCGAAACGCAAATGAAATAGCAGACAAAGCCGGATTGCTCTATGATAAGTTTACCCTTTTTGTTGATAATTTAGAACTTGTTGGAAAGAAATTATCTGATGCTAATACTGCATACGACCAGGCTTATAAACAGCTTTCTACAGGCAAGGGGAATATAATCACCAAAGTTGAAGAACTCAGGAAAATGGGGGCGGATGCAAAGAAACAACTACCTGACCGGCTATTGACGGATCTGTGATTAAACGGGTTCAATAATCTATTGATTTGACCTTAAAATTGCTGATTTATATCATCAAAAAATAATTAAAGTTTACGGACGAAGTTATAATCCAGGGTCAGATTTTTGCCTTCGAAACTCATCATACTTTGCATTAATAATTTTTCATCCGTAGCGGAAACAATCTTTAATTTATATCCGTCCTCAATCTTTTTAGCTTTAATTCCTTCCTGTAATTTTTTAAATTGGAAGATGGTCTCACCATTTTCATTCCGATACGACCAGATGATATTTCTTGTACCCGGAGTACAACCACCATTAGTCTTTGTAATAGTATATGATCCATACCCGTTATTCGGAAGCTCCCAGGTACTGCCTGCGAAACAATCGAGATTCGCATCATCAAAAAGTTGAATTTTAACCTGGTCAGGATTTGTGATACCACTGAATGTTACACTGGATAATGTCCAGGCTCCCTTCACTTCTTTACGGGCTGCAGTTCCATCTTTTGATGAAGAGCACGCAATAAACAGGGTTGGAAACAAGCACACGACCAGTGAAAATTTCAATAATTGTTTCATGAAATATTTTTAGAAAATAAGATAATACTTCCCTATACAAAACACAGACCACAGTTTAAAGGTTAGTAATAAATGAGTAACCGTAACTGGGAATGCATTCAATTTAAAATAATTTTTGAAGGAATAAAATTCGGCTTGCGCGGGTAATGTGATACGCAAAGAATTAATAATTAAGCACTAACAATTAACAATTAATCAAGGTGTTACAGTTTTGGCTTAATAGTTGAAGTGTCAATTTGCAAGGAAGTCCTGGATCAACTCCCTGGAAATCATTTTGATCATTTATTTTATTAAACCTTAAACATTTATTCATGAAACAAGTCACAAAATTCTTAAGCAGTTACAAAGCTTTCGTTGCATTCTTTATGTTGAGTTTTATTCAAGTCATGACGTATGCTCAGGATAGTACTGGTGGCTCGAGTTCAAGTTCGTCTTCATCAACTACTACAACTACTACCGAGACCTGGTATACAGAACCATGGGTATGGATAGTTGGTGGTGCTGTTTTGCTTTTAATTATCGTGGCCCTAACCAGGAGCGGTGGAAGTTCAGGTGGATCATCAGCAAGTCATACTGATAAGGTTACGGTTACCAAAACAAGGAGCACCGATTCTGATGTATAATATGTTCAGTAGTCGTTGGTTTATTGCCTTTGGTCCCTGTTAATGGTTATTAATTTGACCTCCGGTTACTAAAGGTTTAAATTACATTTTTTAAATAAGAACAACGCAGATCGAGCTTTTCCTGGATTTCTATTGTAGACTTTACAATCAGATAATTTCGCGGGGAGCCTGGTCTGCGTTGTGATTTGATCCAATAGTATTCAG
>JBKJPO010000281.1:0-2635 GCA_046595095.1 Chitinophagaceae bacterium | reverse complement strand
CAACCAGGGGCAAGCACGGTAACGCTCACTGATGAATTACTTGAAGCCATCCGCGAATTGCAATCATCCATGCCAAAAGATGTGAAACTACATACAGATGTATTTCAGCAAAGAAGTTTTATTGTGAATTCACTTACTAACGTGGAGCACGCATTAAGAGATGGATTTATCCTTGTCATCATTATTCTTTTTCTGTTCCTTTTAAATTTCAGGACAACCATTATTACGTTGACGGCTATACCATTATCAATAATCATTACAGCGATTGTTTTCAAATTATTTGGTATTTCAATAAACACCCTGACATTGGGTGGTCTGGCCATTGCTATTGGAGAGCTGGTGGATGATGCGATCGTGGACGTCGAGAATGTATATCGAAGGTTGAAAGAAAACTGGGCTTTGCCGCAAGACAAACAGCGACCCCTGTTAAAAGTTATCTACGAAGCAAGCAGTGAAGTCAGGAATTCGATTGTGTTTGCTACCATAATTGTAGTCCTGGTATTTTTACCGTTATTTTATTTACAGGGAATTGAAGGGAAGATATTTGCGCCACTCGGCATCGCTTATATTACTTCCATTATCGCTTCACTACTGGTATCCTTAACCGTTACTCCGGCTCTTTGCAGTTATTTACTGCAGAAAAAGAACAACTTAAGGCACGTAAACCTGGCATTTTGGAAAAAGCGAAAACAAAAAGATACTTTCGATCTCAACGAAGAGCATGATAGCCAGTTAGTACGTTTCCTAAAAAAACAGGACACCAAGCTCCTGCATTGGACATTAAGAAACACCCGCCTGGTCATTGGTTCAGCCATTGCGCTTATTATTGCAGCGATAGCTATTGTTCCATTTTTTGGAACAGAATTTTTGCCTGCGTTTAATGAAGGAAGTTATACTGTAAATGTATTGGCGCCGGCTGGAACCTCGCTTGAGGAATCTAATAAGATTGGAACTATTGCCGAAAAACAAATGCTTAAAGTACCTGAAGTTTTGCTTACCTCACGACGCACTGGTCGTGCAGAACTTGATGAACATGCCGAGCCACCTAACTACACTGAAATTGATGTCGCGCTAAAAGAGGGAGGCAGATCGCGCAAACTGGTATTGGAAGATATCAGGAGAAATCTTGCAGTTTTAAAAGGAGTTACTGTGAATATTGGCCAACCCATTTCCCATCGACTGGATCATATATTATCAGGTGTAAGGGCCCAGGTTGCAGTAAAAATTTTCGGTAACGACCTCATCGAATTAAGATCTGCAGCTAATGAATTAAAAAGCGTGATCAGCAAAGTGGAAGGCGCAGTTGATGTTCAGGTTGAGAACCAGGTAATGGTTCCACAGCTTATGGTTCGTCTCAATCGAGATGCAGTGTTGCAATATGGATTGCAGGTGGGAGAAGTAGCAAAAGAATTGGAGATATATTATAATGGGGAAGCCGTAAGCCAAATTATAGAAGGCCAAAAAAGTTTTGACCTGGTATTGAGGATTGAGGATTCCTCAAGAAATAATCTTGAGGCTATCAAAAATGTTCCAATAGCCACTCCCTCCGGCGCATTGATTCCACTACAACAGATCGCGGATATAGAATTGCAAAGCAGTATAAATGCAATCAATCATGAAAATACACAAAGAAGGATTTTTGTATCAGCTAATGTACAAGGCCGGAGCTTAGGCAGTACAGTCTCAGATATGCAGGCAGCTGTAAAAGCTAATCTGAAATTACCTGAGGGATATTACCTGGAATGGGGTGGTCAGTTCGAAAGCCAGCAATCTGCCTCGAAGCTTATTTTGATATTAAGTATTTTTTCATTTTTAGGTATTTTCCTTGTTTTATTCAGCCACTTCCGGTCGGGCCTGATTGTAGCTCAAATTATGCTCAATATTCCACTCGCCTTAATCGGAAGTGTGATAACGGTGATGCTTACCGGCGGAGTGTTTTCTATTGCCACACTCGTTGGTTTCATCACCCTTACTGGCATTGCTTCCAGGAATGGTATTATGATGATCTCGCATTATATCCACCTGGTTGAACATGAGGGGGAAGAATTTAATGATAAGATGATTATGAGGGGATCGTTGGAAAGACTCGTGCCTGTTCTGATGACTGCCCTGGTAGCAGCGCTTGCGCTTATCCCATTAACATTGGACGCTTCGGCTCCCGGTAAAGAGATACTTTATCCTGTAGCAACTGTTATATTAGGTGGTTTGGTTAGTTCTACTTTCCTGGATATGATCGTAACGCCGGCGGTATTTAAAAGATATGGTAGAAAGGGTTTAGCGCAATATTTTGCTTCGAAAAAGAAAAATGAGTTGAACAAGCTTGATGTAAAGTATTAATAAAATAAAATGTAAGGATGAGTAAAACATTTTTAGTGACGATCATATTTTTCCTGGTCGCTTCAGTTTCTTTTTCACAGGAAGGAAAAAAGAGCGAAGAAGTTTGTTACAATCCTAACCTGGTGAAAGATACCAGCAAAAAAAGTATTAAGTCAGTTGCTATTGGTGGCATCAACGGTGATAGTATAAAAATAAATTATCATTCCCCTGGCGTGCGTAAAAGAGTGATATGGGGAGGATTGGTACCTTACGATGAAGTGTGGGTTACAGGCGCACACGATGCTACCACTATTGAATT